>JAQVPN010000006.1 GCA_028702055.1 Candidatus Altimarinota bacterium
TATAATAAAAATATTACTTTTGATAATATCTATAAGCGAAGCTTCTAAGATATTATTATTTACCTCGTTATAGCCCTCATGAAAATGAGGGTTTTTTCTTTTTTTATAAATTTTTATTTATAAAATCTAAATAATCTTCTTTAGTTTTGAAATTATTATAAGCCGAAGCATATCTAATATAGGCTGATTCATCTATTTCTTTTAAATTTTCTAGAACATAATTTGCTAATTCTTCAGAAGCAATTTTTCTTTTATTTAATAATTTTGATTCTACTTGAGAAATTATTAAATCTAGTTTTTTGAAGCTTAAATTTCTTTTATTAAAAGCTTTTTGTATACTTTCTTCTAATTTTTTTCTATTATAATCTTCTATTTTTCCAGATTTTTTTTCTATTGTAAGTTCTATTTTCTCATATTTTTCAAAAGTATTAAATCTGTTAGAACAGTTTAAACATTCTCTTCTTCTTTTTATACTGCTTCCATCTTCAGAAAGTCTAGAATCAAGCACTTTTGTATCAGTGTTTCAACAATATATACAATACATATTTTAAAAAATTAGTTTTATTAAATTTATTATATTCTTATTTGAGAGTTTTCAATATATTTTTTAGATATATTTTGAAATTCTTTAATTTCAGCTTCATTAAAAGATTCTCAACTAAAATTTTTATCTAAAGTATTTCATCATTTGTAATTTTGTAATATATATTTTTTAGCTCAAATAATTTGAGTTAAAATTTTTTCAAAATTAGCTAAATTATGATAATTTTTTATTAAAGTAGTTCTAAATTCATAATCAATTCAAGAATTTTTAATAATATCTATACTTTTTAAAAAATTATTCTTTTCAAATTTTACTCATAATAAATCTTCTAGATTATCAAAATCTCATTTGATATCCATAGCTATATAATCAATTAATTTATCTTTAATTAATTTTTCTAACATATCTGGATTTAATCAATTTGTGTCAAGTTTTATTAAAAATCATAAATCTTTTATTTTTTTGCAAAATTCTATTAAATCTTTTTGTATAGTTGGTTCTCATCAACAAATTACAACTCAATCAAGAATTCAGACTTTTGTTTTTAAAAAATTAAAAAATATATTTTCAGGAATAAAATCTTTTATTTGTGCAATCTTTTCAGGAATTACAAAATCTGAATTATGGCAAAAAGAACATCTTAAATTGCATCAAGCTGTAAATATTATACAAGCGACTTTTTCGGGATAATCTAATAAAGTTGTTTTTTTTATTCAAGAAATTAGCATAAAAATACATTAAAAAATTAAATAAGAAAGACTAAAAATAAAATTTATCTTTAGCCTTTCTTTTTTCTTATTATTTATATTCTTCTATAAATTTTGAATTCATACTTTTTTCTTCAGTGAAACAAGTACGAGAATAAAATTCAGATTTTTTTCAAGTATTGAAATGACTAACAGGTCTAAAATATCACATAACTCTAGTATAAATTTCGCATTTAGTTCTTTCTAAATTTGTAGTTTCCATAAAATTATTTTGTTAAGAATTAATAAATATATTATTTTTTTGCTGTATAAATTTTTCTAGTTTCTAGATCAAATTTTTCTCAAGTATATCAAATTTCTTCATCACATTTTGGACAATAATCATGTTCTCATTTTATATAACCATGTTTTGGACATATAGAAAAAGTTGGACTTATTGTTATATAAGGAAGTTGATAATTTTCTAAAACTTTTTTTACCAAAGCTTTACAAGCTTTTCCATCACTAACTCTTTCTCATAAATATAGGTGAAGAACTGTTCCTCATGTATATTTACATTGTAATTCATTTTGATAATCTAAAGCTTCAAATGCATCATCTGTAAATCAAACTGGAAGTTGAGTAGAATTTGTATAATAAGGAGCTTCTGTAGTACCAGCTTGAATAATATTTGGAATTTGTTTTTTATCTTCACGAGCAAATCTATAAGTTGTTCATTCGGCTGGTGTAGCTTCAAGATTATATAAATTTCAACTTTCTTCTTGAAATTTTTTTAATTTTTCTCTCATAAATTCCATTATTTCTAGAGTCATTTTTCTACCAAATTCTCCAGTTATATCTTCTTTTCAAGCTGTAAAATTTAATAAAGCTTCGTTCATACCATTTATTCAAATTGTAGAGAAGTGATTTCTAAAACTATGTAAATATCTTTTTGTGTAAGGAAAAAGACCAGCATTTAACCATTTTGTAAGCTCTTTTCTTTTTAATTCTAAAGACATATAAGCTTCATCCATCAGATATCAAATTCTTTCTTTAAATCCTTCTAAATTTCAAGCATAATTATATCAAATTCTAGCAAGATTTATTGTTACAACTCAAATACTTCAAGTCATTTCAGCAGAACCAAAAAGTCAATTTCATCTTTTTAGTAATTCTTTTAAATCAAGTTGTAATCTACAACACATACTTCTTACAGCACCAGGACTATATGCATCAGGATTTCTAACACTTTCTATATTTCCATTTTCTCAAACAACTTTTTTAAATTGACTTCAAACGAAATTTTGGAAATAAGGAATTCCATATTTTGCTGTCATTTCAAAGATTCAATCAACAATTGGATTATTCCGATCAAAATCTTCAGTTATATTATATGTTGGAATAGGGAAGGTAAATACATTTCATTTTGCATCTCAAGAAGTATAAACTTCAACTAATGCTTTATTTATAATATCCATTTCATCTTGAAGTTCTCAAAATTTCTTTTTATAATATCAAGCATCAACTCATCATAAGAATAATGCTTTATCTTTTAAATCTTCTGGACAAGTTAAATCAAGAGTTATATTTGTAAAAGGAGTTTGAGTTCACCATCTACTTGGCACATTTAATCCAAATACAAAATTTTGCATTTGTTGATAAACATATTTATAAGTTTTTTTATAAATATAATCTGCTTTTTTTTCTTCTGATTCAAATTTTACTCATAAATCATTTAATTCTTCATTTATTTGTTCTTTGTATTTATGAACAAAAGGAGCTAAATATGTATCAAAAGATGAAAATGCTTGAGCTCAAGCCCATTCATTTTGAAGAGTTCATAAGAAATTTATCATTTGATTAACTACTGCTTGTAAATTTTTAGCAGGAGCAGATTCTACTCTATTTGATAATCAATTAAATCAAACTTCAAGTAATTGTCTTAAACTCCATCATGCACAATAACCAGAAAACATATCTAAATCATGAATATGATAATCTCAATTTCTATGTAAAGATCAAATTTCTTCTGGGTAAACATGAGAAAGCCAATAATTTGCTGTAACTTTTCATGCAACATTTAATATTAATCATCATAGGCTATATCAAGAATTAGCATTTGCATTTACTCTCCAATCAGATTTATTTAAATATTCTTCCATTGTATTTCATACTTCTATAGTTACTTTTTGTAATTCTCTATTTTTCTTTCTTTGTTCTCTATATAATATATATTTTTTTGCAACAGTATCGTGTCATTCTTTAATCAAAGTTTCTTCTACTACATCTTGAACAGTTTCAACTTCAGGAATAGTAATTCATTTTTTTTCAATATTTGAAATTACCTCAGTTAATATACTATCCAAATTAGAAAAATCACTTCATTCAGCTGCTATTATTGCACTTTTTATAGCTTTTTTAATTTTTTCTCAATCAAAAGAAACTATGTTTCAATTTCTCTTTTTTACTTTAAAAATAGGCATTTTATGTATAAAAGTTAATAAATATATATAGTATTATTTTTTTGTGATAACACTATATATAGTATTATTAATTTGTAAAATAATTAGATATTGACTTTTTTTAAAATGATTTCTTTTTAATCAAAAATCATTTTAAAATAGACAAAAAACAAATTATATTTTCTTTTTCCTGAATGAAAAAATAATCTACTTTTTTAAAAGTAGATTATTTTTTCAAAATTTTTTATTTTTTGTTTATTTAAGGCTTTAACAAGAAAATTAAAATTTAAATTATTTTAAAGCTTCTATAGCTTCTTCAATTGTATCAACTGTAGGAATTATTGTAGTTATTCAAACAAGTTCTAATACATCTTTTACTCACTCATCACAATTTGTTATATACATTTGACCATTTGCATCTTCTAGATTTGAAAATATATCGGCAATATAACCAATTGATTTTGAATTTAAGTATTTTAATTCAGATAAATTGAAAATAACTTTTTTTCATTCAAATTCTCAGATGTCAGTATAGATTGCTGTAAATGTTTTGTCTGCATTAGTTTCATCTAATTCTCATTTAAATCAAAAAATTAAAATTCAATTTTCTAACTTTTTATTTACTTCTATAAGAGTTTCCATAAAATAAAATTAGGTAATAAATAAAGTAACAAGTTTATTATAATACTTTTTTCCATAAATTACAAATTTTTAATACTTATTTTTCTAAAATTTTATGTATAGTTATAAATTAGATGAGATAAAAAATATAAATCTTTTAATAAAAAAGGGAAATATAATTTTTTTAAATTGAGATTTGCGAGCATGAAAAACGACTTTATCAAAACATATTATAAATGATATTTTGCAAATAGAAGATGATGTAAGAAGTCCAACTTATACTTATTATAATAAATACTGAGAAAATATTTATCATTTTGACTTATATAGACTTAAAAATTACGATGAATTTTTTGCTATTGCTTGAGAAGAGATTTTAGATAATCCAGAAAATATATGTATTATTGAATGGCCAGATATTTTAAGAAACTATTTTATTCCTGATATAGAAATAAAATTAGAAAAAGTTTCAGAAAATGAAAGATCTATAGAAATAATTTATAATAATAAATAAAATGCTAAAAAAAATCATAATATATATACTTAAACTTTATCAGAAATATTTATCTCTGGATCATTCTATTTGGGTTAAAATGCTAAATAAACCACCTTATTGTAAACATATTCCTAGTTGTAGTGATTATATGATTGAATCAATAGAAAAGAAAGGATTAGCAAAATGATTAGCAAAATGAACTTATAGAGTTCTCAGATGTAATCCTTGGACTAAATGATGATATGATCCAGTAGATAAAAAATAAGCAAAAATTTTTTAAAATTTTTGCTTATTTTTTTATTTTAATATATTTTCAACTCTAAAAAAAATTCGATCTTTACATCTTTCAGGACAAAAAGAATTTTGTCTTCATCCACATAAATGTTCTTTTGCTTCATCATTATATCAATACTTAACACAATTAGGTTTTGTATTAGTTGAAAAATCAGATTCTAATTTTGGAGCAATAAAAGCAGACATTATATCTATATTTTCTTCTTCATGAATAGGATTAAGTTGATCATTTCATCAAGTAGGAATTGAATTATTTCATCACATAATTAAATAAATTAAAAAATATCTAATTGTTTTATAATGAATTTAAAAATTTTGTCAAATCTTCTTTTAATCTTGCTTCTAATTTTATTTCCTTATTTGTGCTTGGATTTATAAATTCTGTTTTCCAAGAGTGTAGAGCTTGTCTTTTAAGTCAGTAATTTCTCGCAATAAAAGAGTTTAATTTTTTATCTCAATATTTATCATCTCAGATAATTGGAGTTCATAAACTTGCCATATGAACTCTTATTTGATGCATTCTCCCAGTTTCTATTCTTACTTCAAGTGATGAAATAATTAAATCTCAAACTTTTTTTTCTTCAATAACTTTATAATGAGTAATTGCAATTTGTCAGTTTTCAGAAACTTGAATTTTATCTTCTTTTGAAGCTCCTTCTATTCTAAGTAATTTTTTATTTATAGTTCCAGATTTAGCTGGTAATTTTCAAAATATTATAGCAAAATAAGTTTTTTTTATCTTGTTTTTTTGCAATTGACTTAGCATAGAGTCAAGAATATTTTTCTTTTTTGCAATCATTATAATTCCAGAAGTATCTCTATCTATTCTGTGAATTAAACTTGGTTTAAATGTCAAACTATCTAATTTACCAGAAAAATAATCTTGAACTAAAGCGATTAGTGATAATTCTTTTGTTTTATGATCTCAAGGATGTACATTTATTCCAGGATTTTTATTTATTACCAAAAGTCAAGCATCTTCAAAAACAATATCTTTTTTATCTAATTTCTCTCTAAATTCTTGATTAATAGAGATTTCCTTTATTTCTTCTTCTGACATTTTTTTGAAATCATCATCAGATACAAAAATCTTTATTTCTTCTCAAATTTGTATTTTATATTCATTATCTTGTTTTTTTCAGTTAATTTTTATATTTCATTTTCTGTTAAGTTTGTATATCAAACTTCTTGTTGCTGAAGGAAAAAGTTTTTTTAAAAATTTATCTAATCTTTGATTTGCATCATTTTCTCATATCGTAAATTGTTTCATTTGTTTTTTATTATTGGAATACAGTGAAATAAAAAGCTTCACTTGTTGTATTTATTCTATATTTAGTATTTATATATTTTTTAAATCAATATGATTTTCATTCAGTTTTTATATCTACATATTGCTCAGGAACATTTATAGCAGAACCTCAAGAATTTTTAAAATCAATTTTATACTCTAAATATGGAATTTGCTCATTTGTAGATGATATTAATTGATTTACAATAGAAAAATTCAAAGAACATTGTAAAGAACTACAGTTTCATAATTTATTTATATAAAAATTAGAAAAATTACTTCAAGTTCAGTCTAAATCTATTCAATTTTGTCCTCACAAAGTAAAATTTATTCAACTTGAAGTAGAATTATTTATATTTCAAGTTCATATCATATTAGTTATTCAAGAACTATTTAGAGTAAATCAACTACCAGATATTTGCCAATTTATTATTGGAGAAATTCATCATGTTAAAGTTTCTGGTGTTCCATAATCTCAATCTATATTTGGAACTCTAAAATAAATTTTTGTGTTATTCCAATCTATAGTATTTCATCATTGAAAATATAAATGAACAGGAAATCCCGGAGCAATTTTATTCCAATTTTTATCAAATTCACTATTTCATTTTCAAGGATTTGGTATAGAAGTTCAAACTGCTGAAACAGAATATGAATATCAAGTTGAACTAGTTGGCATAGTTTGACCAGTTTCAGATCAAACAGGAGACTTAGCTATAAAATTTATAGATTCTTCTACTCATCCATAAGCTTGGTAATATGCATTTGTCGCATTTTCTATACTTTTTGTATTTTGTGAAAATGGAATAATCATAGCTAATAAATTATAAGCTACAAGTAACATTATACTAACCAAAATCATAGCTAAAATTATAGCAAAGGCTTCATTTCATTTTTTTATCATATTTAAAAAGAATTAAGTGCTATACTAGTAGAAAATTTTATTTCTGGAATTTTTCATTTTATTCATCATTTCTTTTTCCAAGCAGGTGTTAATGTGAGATTTAATCTTACATAAGGAGAAATATTTGATTGTCATCATTGATCTCACCAATTATAATTATAATCTTTATTTGGATATATGAAAAAAGAAACATCTTTTACATTTATATAATTTGGAAAAATATCAACCCATTTAGAATCTTGTTCTTGTATAGTTCATGTTCAAGCAATAAGTCAAGTTCAGTAAATATTTTCATCATAAAGCCAAGTATCAATCACTCAATCATATAATCAAGTTCCAGATTTATCATGAGAAAACCCCCAATCTTTTCAATCAAGTTTTAAAAATTGTATATTTCAAAGACATCCAGATCAAATCGCTGTTCAATCAGTACTAGAAATAGTACATCCAGAAAAAGAAGCAGGAGCATCAGGATCTACTTTTACATTCCATCTAAAAAATGTTCTTTTTTTTCAATCTCAAGATATAAAATATAATTCTTTTACATTTGTTCATCCTGTAAAAACTTCTGGTCAAACTCAAAGATATTCATCATCATCATCTCTCATTATATTTCAATCACAATCCTCATCTCAAATAGAAAATCATGCTCAACATTGACTAGCATCATCATCTTGATTACTATTATAATCTATAAATTGATAATAATATTCTCAATATCTTTGAAGTTTTCAGATCAAATCAGTTCAATAAGTATTAAAATTATTATTATAACATCAACCGGTTCACATAGAAATTCATATTCAACTAAGACAATAATAAAACAAATCTCAGTAATTTGATGCCAAATTTCAACCACTTCAAAAATTACCAAATCAAGTTGGTTTATCAAAATGTCATGAAGCATAACTTGTGTCTCAAACTACTTTTCTATTGAAATATTCTTCATAATCTACAGTTCAAGCTCATTTAATCATTTCAAACATTTTTTCCGAAAAATAAAAAGCTTGTTTTTCTATATCTGTTTCAGTATATAATTTAACTTTTCATATATTTACTCGAGATAAAGCTTGAAATCAAGCAATTATTACTATAGAAAAAATAGTTATCGCTAATAAAATTTCTATGAGTGTAAATCATATTTTATTTTGTTTCATATTTATTTTTTATAAAAAAGATAGTCTATAAATTTTTCTGGAAAAGAAAAAATTTTATATAAATTTGGTTTTTTCCAGAAGTATTTTGGCCAAATTATAAACAAAAAATTAAAAAACTTAAAAAATTTTTTATTGTTTTCTATTTCTTTTCATCATAATAAAAATTTAAGACTTCTAAAACTGCTTAAAATAAAGCTTACTATATAAGAAATCAAATCAAAAAATTTATTATCAATTTTTTCAATTTCTTTATTTTTCATATTTTTATGAGTTTAATTAATTAATATTTATTTATATTATAATAGATAATGAAATTTAGTAAATATTTATAAACTTTACTTAATATTAAATTTATGTATAAAGATAATAATTTATAATTTATTAATTAAAATTTAACTATGTCTTATACTGTAAGTGCAAAAAATAGAAAATTTAAAGCAAAAATAATAAAAATTATTAAATTTTTAAAATTTAAATGAAATAATTCAAGTTTACATTTCAAATTTATATTTGTAGCAAATATGTTAATAATTTTTTCTCTTTTTATGAATTGGTCATATACTCTTAATTTTGAATTACAAAACAATGCCTTTTCTATTTTAAGTTGATATTCAGGCTATTTTTTACTTTTTATAAGTATTGTTAATTTGTTTTTTATAATAAGTAATAATAGAAAAGAAATTATAAAATTAAATTTGCCAATACGAATAAATGAATCTTATTTAATACTTAGTTTAGCTATTTTTGAAATATTATTAATTTTAGTGGTTTTTTTCTTCATAAGATGATTATTTACTTTTTCAGAAAATATAGTTTATTGAAATTGAATAGTTTTTTCTTTTTTATGAGCTTTTATAAATTTAGCTTGATCTTTACTTATGATCAAAGAATATAAAAATAAAACTCAAGATGTTTTATTTTCAAATGATACAATTTGAAATGATGAATTAAAAAATATCATAGTTGACAAAGCTAATATGAAACTACCTTTCTAGTTTTAATTTGACTTTTTTTGTTTTTTCTTAAAATAAATCTCTTATTATTTTAAATAATATAATTTTATGGGTCCAAATGAATTTTGAAATGGTTTAAATAATTCTTGAAAACAAGCAGTTGATAATACTTGTTTTTTTTGAAATTTAGTAAAAGAATGAGTTTCTAATTTGTTAGAAGTTGGTACTAGATTATCTAAAACAGAAAGAAAAATTTCAAAATTTATAGATTCTGTTAATTTAACAGAAAAAAATTTAGATATTTTAAAACAAAAATGGGAGAATATAGTTTCTACAGCTGAAACAAATTCACCACCTCAAGCTATCAATATAATAAAAACACTTGAATCAACTCAAAAATGATTTTCTAATTTAGAAAAACAATTGCTTGATAATTTAGCCGTAGAAAATATAAAAAAAATATCATCTGAACTTTCTTTTGAAGCTCAAGTTCTAGTTGATATTTTGATAAGAAATTTATATGAAAGAACGGCAGATGTATGATTTCTTGCTACAGATGATGATATTTGTAAATTTTTAACTTGAGATAAAAATCAAGATTCTAGAGAGAAAATAGAAAAAAGACTAAATGAATATAGAGATAAATATACAGTTTATGATGAAATAATTATTTTAGATACAGATTGAAATGTTGTTGCAAATTTAAATAAAAATAATGAAATAATAGAAACAAAATCAACTCTTTTACAAAAAACTATTGAAAATGATGCTGATTATTTAGAAAGTTTTGAAAAAACAGATTTGATAAATTTTACTTATAAAACACCATTATTATATTCAAAAAAAATTATAAATCCTGAAACTTGAGAAAATTTATGAGCATTATTTTTATCTTTTCGTTTTGATGATGAAATGAAAAGAATTTTTGAAAAATTAACTAAAAAAGATGATATAAAAGTAAAAATATTAATTGATGATAATTGATTTGTTTTAGCGAGTAGTGATGAAACAGAAATTCCTACTTGAATAAAAATACAAACATTAGAAAATAATGAAGATTTTTGAATTATTAGATTTGCTTGAAGAGATTATTTAGCTTCAACTAAAGAAACTAATTGATATCAATGATATAATTGACTTTGATGGAAAGGTCAAACTATGATATCTATAGATTCAGCTTTTAGGGAATTAGAAAATAATGTTTTAGAAAATATAGATCCAGAAATATTATCTTGAGTACTTAAACAATCTTGAATTTTTTGTAAAGATTTAGGAGATATAGCTAATCAAGCTGAAATTATAGAAAAAGAGTTAAAAAGAATAATTTGGAATTGACAAATCATATCATCACCTACAAAAGATGAAATTATTGATTCAAATGAAATAAATAATCTAGATATAACAAATGAAAATAAAGAAGTTATATTTAAAATAGTAGAAAAATTTAGAGATTCAGTTTATAATATACACAATGAAATATTTGCCAAATTTAAATCAATTTTAGAAAAAGTTAGTTTAACTTGAGAAACTACAAGTAAAACATTTAAAACATCAATAGATAATTTATTTGAAACAATTATTTCTTCAAATCTTTCGGAAGTAGAAAATGCTTCTAAATTAGCTATAGATATAATGGATAGAAATTTATATGAAAGAGCAAATGATTGTAGATGGTGGGCTTTAAATTCAGATATAAGAGCTATATTATCAAAAGAAAAACTAGAAGAATTTGATTTTGCTAAAATAAATGAAATATTGGAATATATAAATTCTTTATATACTGTTTATTCAAGAATTTTTGTTTATGATAAAAAATGAATTGTATTAAATTCATCTGTTCTAGATAAAACTGATAGAAGTAATATAGTATGAAAAACTATAGAAGCTGATTCTCAAATACTTAATGAAGTTATAAAACTTAATTCTTCACAAGATTATTGTGTTACTCCTTTTGTAAATACATCGTTTTATAGTTGATTACCTACATATATTTATCATGCTTCGATAAAAGATATAAAAGATGAATCTAGAATTGTTTGATGAATATGAGTAGTTTTTGATTCTTGACCTGAATTTTGAGCTATGTTAAAATCTTCATTACCTGATATTAAATGAAGTTTTTGATTATTTGTTGATAAAAATGCTAAAGTAATTTCTTCAACTACACCAAATTATCTTATTTGATGAAAATTAGATATTGATAAAAAATATTTTCTTTTAGAAGAGTGAAAATCAAAGTCAGATATAATACTTTTGAACTGAAATTATTATCTTATGTGAATTACTTCTAGTTCTTGATATAGAGAATATAAAACAACTTGAGATTATAAAAATGATATTTTAGCTTTTGTTTTTTCTCCTATTTGAAAAGAAGTTAAAATAGAGAAAAAAAGAGAAAAAGAAAAAATTATTCATCTAAAACATATCACAAATGAGACTTTAGAAATTGCGACTTTTTATGTTAATTGAAAAATTTACTGAATAGAGTCAACTTCTGTAATAGAATCTGTAAATGCCATAAACATAAGTAATGTTCCATGAGCAATAGATATTTTATGAGCAATAAATTATAAACATAATTGAAAAGATAAAACTGTTTATATTATTGATGTAAATAAAGTATTACAGCCTCAAGAAAAAATAGAAATAGATTTTAAAAATAAACAAATTGTTATATTAAATATAAAATGAGAATTTATTTGAATAGTTGCAGATGATTTGGAATGAGTTAATTTATATGATAAAAATGAATTAAAAGCAACAAGTGATACATGATTAAAATCAAAAACTTGATATGTTAAATATTTTACTAATACTTGAGATTGATCTGATGTTCCGTTACTTCCAATATTAGATTGAGATATTGTATATGAAATAATTAAAAATGATTTATAAAACAAAAAAAGATTTCAAGAAGAAATCTTTTTTTGTTTTATAAAAATATTTAAGCAATACTAATAGCATTTACAGGACATCTAGAAATAGCATTGGAAACATCAGTAGAATTTATGTTTTCCTGACTAATAACTTCAGCTTTATGAGAAGATCCCATAGCAAAATTTTTAGCAGCTTCTCTTATGCAATGACCACATCAAATACATTTATCGTTTATAGTTAATTTTTTAGTATCAGAATCAGATGCTTTAATAGTTGTTTTATTATTTGTTGAAGTTGAAGCATTAATACTATCAGAATCAGAAGAGCTTGTTTTTAAACTAGAAGCACTTGTATCATCAGATGTACTTTGTTTTTCTATAGAAGCAGCACTTCCAGTACAACTAGCAAGTAGATTAGCTAAAATTAAAGCAGCCATTATTTTTGGTAAATTTTTCATAAATTTATTTTTATAAATATAAGTAATTTTAATATTAATTACTTAATGTTAAAAATATGTAAGTAAAATTAAAATATTTCTTTAAAAATTTCTGTAAATCAATTATTTTTAAGTGCTTGAGTAGTTTCTTCAACTAATCAAGGATTTCAACAGATATAAAATTCTGTATTTTTTTCTAAATTTAATTCTTTTAGTGAATTATTTAGATTTATTCTTCATCTAAAAAATTTTATATTATCTAAGTCATTTAATAAATTATCTTCTCTAGATAAATATATATAAGTTTTTAATCATGAAATTTTTTGTAATTGTTCTAAATAAAAAATATCATTATTTTCTTTTAATCAGAAAAATAATATTTTTTCTTCATTATTATTAATCGTTTTTAACATGTTATATACAGGAGATAAACCTGTTCCAGAAGCTATAAATACTTTTTTTACATTTGTTTCTTTTAGTGCAAAATTTCAAAAAGCTCATTCTATTTTTAATTTATCTCAAATTTTCATTTTTTCAAAAATTTTTCCTCATCTTCAATCTTTTTTTATTTTTATTAGAAATTTTAATTCATTGTTTTTAGATTCGCTAACTGAATAGCTTCTTCTAAATTCTCAAGAATTATCTTTTAAAATAAATGTTATAAATTGCCCAGCTTTTACTATAATTTCTTTTTTAGTTTCTAAACTAAGTTCAATTACATCTTTATTTTTATTTAAAATTTGTATTGATTTTATATTAGTTTCTATTGAATTATCTTTTAATTTTAATCTATTTATTTGTTTGAAATCTTCTTTTCCAACTCAACAAACAGGACATTTCCAAGTATCAGGAATATCTTCCCATTTTGTTCAAGGAGCTATTCATCAATCAGGATCTCATAATGCTTCATCATAAATCCATCAACAAGGCACACATAAATATTTTTCAGAGGTAGAAGTTGCTAGTCTTTTTTTATTTAAATACCAAGCTAAAACAAAAATTATTATATATACAAATCAAATACTTAGAGTTCACCACATTTCATCTTTTTCTATAAAAGCAACATGTATAAGAACAAAGAAAAACATAAAATAAGCAAGAGTTTGTAATCTTTTCCAATTTTTTCAAAGTAATTTTATACTTTTTAAATTTGATGTAATAAGTAGAGGAATACTAACTAAAAAAGCCAAAACTCACCAAAATAAATATCATTTATAATCCCACATTGTAGGATTTGATAAAAACTCTGTAAACATTCAAAGTCAAAGGAAAAATCATATTACATGAGCTAATCAAAATATTCATACAATTATTCAAAGTTCTTTTCTTAATTTAACCAAGTAATCCAAAAATTTTAATTTTGGAAAAATATCTCTAAGCGGTCTTACAAACATTATAATTATAAGTATTTTCCAAGATATTGATCAAAAATCTGCATAAGTTTCTGGAAAAAATAAAACAATAATTCATAAAAGGGGAACTAAAGAAAGAATTATTTTTAAAGCTTTAAAAATTTTCATAAATTAAAAAATTATTATTAAAAATAAAATACTATTTTGCTAGTATTTTATTTTTTTTATGTAAGAATCAAGTAAGAATTAAATTTTCATAATTAATTTTTCTTTTTCAAATCTTATTTTTGGTCTTTGAGAATATTTATCCTCACTACTTCTATATCAAATTGGAAGTACTAAAACAGATGATAATCATAATTTTTCTAATCATAAAATTTCATTATATTTTACTTTATCAAATCATTCTATAGGACAAGAATCTATTTCTTTTGATGCTAAAAATGATATTAGAACTCAAGTAGCAATCATAACTTGTCTATCAGCCCAAGCATTTCTATCTTCTATTGATATAGAGTTTAAAAATCCTTTCATCATATCTTCATATCATTTTAAATTTTCTCTAGTAGCTCAACTTGTTGAAACCATATCATCTAAGTAAGAATCAACCAAAACATCACCAGGATTTTCAATTCTAGCTAAAACAATTAAATGCGAAGCATCAATTATTTGAGCTTGATTCCAAGAATTTGGTAATAATTCTTCTCTTGTTTTTTTATTTTCAACTATTATTAATTTCCATGGTTGAAGTCAATATCAAGAAGGACTAAGTCTGAATGCTTCAGTTATTTCATCTAAATCAGATTCACTAACTTTTTTATTTTTATCAAATATTTTTGTTGCATATCTCCAATTTAAGTCTTCTATTAAAGATTTTTCCATAATTATTTTATAAATTATAAATATAAATATACTTTCCTTAAGAAAGTAAATGTATTATATAAACTTGATTTTTATTTGCAACTAAATATAATGAATTATAGTTACTTTTTAGATACTAACTTTAAATTTATGTCAAATAATTGTCCTGTTGTAGCTGTTTTTTGAATGTTATCAAAACAATGGGTTTTAAATATTTTATATAATATATGAAATTGAAAAAATAAATTTTCTACATTAAAAAAAGAGCTTTGAGCTATAAGTTCAAAAACTCTTTCATCTAGATTAAAAGAATTACAAGAAGATTGAATAATTATTCGTTCAATTATTTCTGAACAACCAATTAAAATAGAATATACTTTAAGTGAAAAAGGTCTTAGTTTATCAAAAGAATTAAATAATTTATCAAAATGGGCTAGGGAATGGCGAGATTAAAAAACATCATTAAGTTTTTCATCTATTTCTCATTCTATTTTTTGTCATTCTAATTCAGCTTCTATTGCTGCTTTTTCTCTTATATTATCAGCTTTTGCATAAAGTTCTAAAAGTTGTCTTTTTTGACTTGCTGTCAATTTTTGATTTTTAAATGATCTTGTTTGTCATGTAGGGAAAAATTCTGTCATAATTTTAAATTTATTTTATATTTCTTTTCTATCTTTTATAGAATTTATAAGACTTATATTATCAGCATATTCTATATATCAAGCACTTATTCATTTACTAAGTCTAGTTATAATTACTTTATTTTTTAATCATCTTTTTTCTATTTCTTCTTTTATATACATAGCAGTTGCTTCTCATTCTATATTTGGATTTGTAGCCAAAATTAACTCCGTATGAGAATTATTTTCTATTCTTTTAAATAAAGTAGGAAAGTTTAAATCTCAAACAAATACTCAATTTATAGGAGAAATAGCTCAACCAAGTATATGATAAGTTCAATTATAATATCATGTTTGTTCTATTGATAACATATCAAGATATTCTTCAACTATGCATATTATATCATGTTTTCTTTCTTTATTTGAACAAATTTCACATTTATCTTTTCAAGAATCAAGTAATGAATTACAATCCTCACATTTTCATATATTTTGTTTCAAATCAACTAGAGTTTTAGCAAAATTTGTTATATAATTTGAATTAGCATTTAGTAAAAAAAAAGCAAGTTTTGTAGCTGATTTATCTCAAATTCAAGGTAATAAAGATATTATATTTATTAATTTTTTTAATATTTCCGGCATATTTTAGAATATTTGTTCACTAATTATTTAGTTTTGATTATAGTTTTTTTTTGCAAAATGCAAATATAGTGATTTTTTTTGCAAAAATTTTAAAACTTTATATACTTAATTTTGCTAAAATATTACATAAAAACTACGAAAGTAGTCTATTTATAAAGTTAAAGATGGGTAACTTAGGTTACTCACCCATTTTTGTAGATTTTATAAATAGACAAAATTGTAATGTTTTAGCGAACAAGAGAACTTAAGTTACCCTTTTTTGTTTGCTAAAACTAGAAAAATATATATTATTTTGGAAATTTATATTTTAAATTTTATTTATGAAAATAGGAAATAAACCCATCCCCCTATCGGGGACTTCCCTTGGAAAGGGAAGAAATAGTGCCTTCACACTCGTAGAACTAATCATAGTAATCACAATTTTAGCAATACTTGCAACAATATGATTTATGAGTTTTCAGTCTTATACAATGGATGCTCGTGATGCAAATAGAACTACATCTATCAAATCAGCGCAAGACTGACTAGAAATATATATAGTAAAAAATTCTATTTATCCAAGTCCTGATAATGCAATTACTTTAACTGGATGAAATACAACAATAAGTCAATGAACTCTTTGAACAGCTGTTTCAAATGCAATTAAATTAATATGATGAATAAAAGATCCATCAACAAATAATTATTATACATATTCAATTTCAGGAAATTGAAATTATTATCAAATATGAGCTGATTTAGAAAATGCAATTTCATATAACAATTTTGCAAATACAGCTTATGCAGAACAAACAAAAGCTTATGTAAAATGAAACTATAGTTTTGATCCAAGTTTACCAAGTTTGATAACGATAACAGGAAGTGTAAATACAAATAGTTGAATCTTTGATCCGAATGTATGTTTTGTAATAGACTGATGAACTAATTTAGTTTCAAGCAGCTCATGAACATGTACATCAAAATACAAAATGAATTTAAAAGATTATGATTCTAGTTTAGTTTGATACTGGGATATGGAGACTTATTATCAAAGTTGATGATTATATTATTTGAAAGATTTATCATTAAATAATAATGATTGAGTATTTTCTTGATGAATGAATCCTACATCGCTTTGAGTAATATTATCTTGATGACTTGTATTTAATGGAACATCAAATTATATTGAAAGTAATATTATAAATAATTATTGAGCTAATAGTTGATCAACAACAATATCAGTATTATGAAAAATAAACTATTATTTATCTACAAATCATGATACATTTTTATGAAATTATTGTTGAACATATATTAATTGATGATATGTAGGATATGCTATAAAGATTTGGTGATCCACTAAATCCTTTGAATATAGAAATTATGATGTATGAGCGATACCTCAATCAATAATTTCTTTTAATGAAAATACAAATTATTTTATTACATGAAAATACGATTCAGCAACTAAACTTACTTCTATATATATTAATTGAACTAAGATATCAGAAAAAACATCAAATAATAATTGAATTAGATGATTATCTACATGTAAATTAAGATTCTGAAGAAATTATTGAGGTATGTGAAATCCTGATTATTTACATTGAACTATCAATGATATGAAAATCTATAATCGTGCATTATCGGATTCAGAAATTGCTCAACAAGCAAAAATTGCAGGGTTTTAATATTTTTTTGCATTTTCCTAAAATCTAATATAATAAAGAAAATTAAAAATTAATTTTATTTAAATATGATGACTATAACATTTAAAGAAAATATATCAT
>JAQVPN010000089.1 GCA_028702055.1 Candidatus Altimarinota bacterium
TAATTCACAAAACTGGGCTAACTGAATAGTAGGTTCTCTAGTATCAGCCTGATGATGATTATATAGATGAAATGTAAACTTAAATGATAGTGCTAGTTGTGGTTCAAATACAGTTTTAGATTGAGATACACGATGAACAAATTGTGTAGTTAATGGAAAAAATAAAAGAATGCATAAATTATCTAACTGAAATGATATCTGGGATTTAGCTTGAAATTCTCAAGAATATGTAAATTGAACTAATAATAAATCTTCAATTGATTGAGTAGTTGTTGATTGAAATGCTTGTTCTGATATAGCCCGGCATTCATGGAATTCATCAAATGATTTATATGCATCTTGTAGTTTTACGAATGCATCTCCTACTTTTTACTCAAAAGCAAATCAGTGACCAGCTTGAGATTATAATGCATTAAATTGAGTTTGAAGAATATACTCAAGTACAACACGAACGAATAGAATTTTCATCCGTGGCGGGGATCGGTCTAATACTGGTGCTGCTGGTGTCTTTACTCTGCATTTGGCTCATGATCCGACTCTTGCTTATACTTATATAGGCTTCCGTTGTGCCTTTTAGTGTAGAAAAATTGAATACTTGATGATTTTTTCTTAGAGAAAAATAGAAACTTCTCTTTCTAAGGTTTGAAAAAAATGATGAAACAAATTATTTTATAAATAATCTTGCAATTCCGATAAATAAAAATAAAATATTTCTTGTACATCTTATACAATAACTACAAAAACTATGAATTATTCAACTTCATACTTCAGAGCTAATATGTGAGAAATATTAGATCAAACAAAATATAATAGAACATTTGCAACTATTTGAAGAAGAAATAAAACAGAGTTTTATATTATACCAGCAACAATAATAAAAGAAAAATGACTTGAAAAAGAATTTGAGCAAAAAACAGATTATAAAGATATTTGATATTATAAAAATATAGAAACTTCTCTTTCTAAAGTTTGGGAAAATGATGAAACTAATTATTCTATAAATGATTTACAAAATGTATAATATTTGAGATATAGTAATGATAAATTTTCCATTTTCTGATTTTACAAATTTTAAATTAAGACCTGTTTTGATTTGGGAAAATTTATGAAATGATATTATAGTTATGCCTATTACATCTAATAATATTAATAGTTTTTGAGAATATCTTTTAGTAAAAAATAATTTTAATAATTTAAAAATAGATTCATATTTAAAACCATTTAATATAAATACAGTTGATAAAAATATAATAGTTTGAAAATTATGAAAAATAAGTAAAGAAGATTTACAAAATATTTCAAAATTATTTTGTAGTAAATTTTGTAAAAAAGAACTTTAAATCCTCTGTAAAATTTGATAAATTTTATTAAAAATAATAAATAAAAACAAATTTGCAATTCCGATAAATAAAAATAAAATATTTCTTGTATACAAGAAATATTTTATTTTTATTTATAATATTTCCTGTATGTAGGAAATATTATAAATAAAATATTATTCTATGATAAAAGAAATATTAAAAGAAGAAATTATAGAAAGACAATTTTATATTTCTGATATAATAAAATATTTAAATTCACCTATTATAAAAGTTCTAATATGACAAAGAAGAGTATGAAAAAGTACTATTTTAAAGTCAATTATAAAATATTTATATACTTCAAAAATTATTCCATTAGAAAATTTTTTCTATATAAATAAAGAACTACCAATTTATGACCACATAAAAAATTATGAGGATTTAAAAGATGAATTTCAAAATTTTTTAAAAACAACAAATCCTTGAAAAATTTTTATATGAATTGATGAAGTTCAGGATATCGTATGATGGGAAAAATTTATAAACTGATATTTGGCAACTTATGCAGAAAAAGCTGAAATATTTATAACTTGAAGTAATAGTTTTTTGTTATCAAGTGAATTATCTACTTATATAACTGGAAGATATATAAATTTTTATATTTATCCATTGTCTTTTCAAGAATTTTGTGAATTTAAAAATGATTTAGAGTCAAAAGAAAATTTTTTAGAATATCTTAAATATTGATGACTTCCAGCAATTTTTAAAATGAATTATTCTCCAGAAGTTATTTTCAGTTACTTAAATAGTGTTTATTCTACAATAGTTTTAAAAGATATTATTCAGTATAATAGTATAAAAAATATCAATTTTTTTAAAGATTTGTATAAATATACTCTTTCAAATATTTGAAATATAATAAGTTGAAAAAAGATAAAAGATTATTTGAAATCACAAAATATAAGTCTTTGAAATGATACTGTTTTAAATTTTTTACATTACTGAGAAAATACATTTTTGTTAAATAAAGTATATTCTACAAATCCAGACACAAAAAAATATTTTGAAATTTATAATAAATATTATGCTTGAGACTTATGACTTAGAAATAGTTTAGTTTGATTTGATCTAAAAAGAGATATGTGAAAATTGATTGAAAATTATGTATTTTTGGAATTAAAAAGAAATTCTTATGATGTAAAAATTTGAAGACTTAGTTCTGGAAAAGAAATAGATTTTATTGCAGAAAAAAATTGAATAGTAAAATATTTTCAAGTTTGCTATTTACTTTGATCAGAAGAAACTATACAAAGAGAATACCGAAGTTTAGAAGAAATAAAAGACAATTGGGAAAAATATGTTGTTTCAATGGATGACATAGATTTTTGAGTAAGTAAGTGAATTAAACATATAAATATATTAAAATTAAATAGTATTTTATAATAAAAAACATATGAAAATAATATCTTGGAATGTAAATTGAATAAGAGCTGTTGCGGGGAAATGATTTAAAGAATTTATTGCTTCTGAAAATCCTGATATAATCTGTGTTCAAGAAACAAAAGCTTTTGAAGAACAATTTTTGAAAGAAGTTGGCGAAATAGAATGATATAATTATGTTTGGCATACTTGAACAAAACCTGGTTATGCGGGAACTGCTATTTTTTATAAAAACTCTATTAATCCTCTTGATACAAAAAATCATTTTTGAGAAATAGAACATTTTCATGAACACTGAAGACTTACAGAATTGAAAATAGAAAATTTAAGAATAATAAATTGATATTTCCCTAATTGATGACAAAAAGTCACAGAAGAAAATATGCTTGATTATAAATTAGAATTTTATGATAAAATAATTGATTATTCAAATAAAATAACTTCTTCTTGAGAAAATCTAATAATACTTTGAGATTTTAATATCGCTCACACTGAGATAGATATAGCAAGACCTGAGGATAATAAAAATAGTATTTGATTTTTACCAATTGAAAGAAATAAACTTAGTGAATATTTAGCAAATTGATATACAGATGCTTTTAGGCAAGTAAATTGACAAGTAAAAGATACTTATAGTTGGTGGTCATATAGAGCTTGAGCAAGACCTAGAAATGTTTGATGGAGAATAGATTATTTTTTTGTTTCAAATAGTATAAAAGATAAAATAAAAGATTGTTATCATCTAACAAATGTTATGGGATCTGATCATTGCCCAATAGTTTTAGAAATTAATTTATAAATAAAATAAGATGCAAAATATATATTTTTATACAATAATTGGAATTTATGTAATATTTTTTATATTTGATAAATTTGTTGATTATTTAAATACTCTTAATTGGTCTCCAAAATTACCAGAAGAAGCAAAATGAATTTATGATGAAGAAAAATATGCAAAATCTCAAGATTATGAAAAAACTAAATTTTCTTTTTCTAAAATAACTTCTACTTTTAGTTTTGTTTTAATGCTTTTAATTTTAAGTTTTTGATGATTTTGAATATTAGATTCATTTCTAAGAAATTATATTTCAAATCCTATTTTATTATCATTAGCTTTTTTTGGAATAATTATTTTAGCTCAAACTATTATTTCTCTTCCTTTTTCTTATTATTCTACATTCGTAATAGAAGAAAAATTTTGATTCAATAAAATGACTATGAAAATATTTATTATTGATAGTATAAAATCACTTATTTTAACAATGATATTGTGATGAATAATTTCAAGTGTAATTATTTATTTATACATTATTTTTTGAACAAACTTCTGGATTTTGGCTCGGATTTTTATGGCTAGTATATCTTTGTTTTTCACTATGTTTTATTCTAGCTTAATTGTCCCACTTTTTAATAAACAAACACCACTTGAAGATTGAGAACTTAAAACATCTATAAATAATTTTGCTCAAAAAGTATGATTTAAACTCGATAATATTTTCGTAATAGATTGATCAAAAAGATCAAGCAAAGCAAATGCTTATTTTACTTGAATATGAGCAAAAAAAAGAATAGTTTTATATGATACCTTGATTAATGATTTAACTACAGATGAACTTGTTGCAGTTTTAGCTCATGAAATCTGACATTATAAGAAAAAACATGTTTGGCAAATGATTATTATTTCAACTATTGAAACAGGATTTATGTTATTTTTGTTTTCTCTTATGAT
>JAQVPN010000007.1 GCA_028702055.1 Candidatus Altimarinota bacterium
AATTATTTGAAAATCTTTCTGAAATAAGTGTATTATATTAGATATAATAGAAAAAATATTTAAAAAAATATTTTTAACTCGTACTCTAAAGACTTATGAAAAACTCAAGAAACCTTTTTGAGTAATAATAAATGATAATATGTTAAAGTTTCATGATAAAGATATAAGAAAAAAATTACTGATAAATTAATTAATAAATAATAAAAAAATGGAAAATATAATAAATGACTTTATTTCTCTTTGAACAACAACATGATTTTTAGCTCTAGTAAATATAATACTTATAGATATTATCATGAGTTGAGACAATGCTATAATAATATGAATGGCAACAAAAGATTTAGATCCAAAATATAGAAAAAAAGCTATAATAGTTTGAATATTTTTAGCAACAATTTTTAGAATAATTTTAGCATTTTTTACTGTTTTCTTATTAAGTATAGTTTGATTAAAATTTGCTTGATGATTATTACTTTTATATGTTGTTTGGAAATTTTATAAAGAATTAAGAATTGGTTGAAATGAAGAACATTGAGTAAATTCAAAAAAAGAAGCTAGTTTTATTTATGCAATTTATACTATAATTATAGCTGATATTTCTATGAGTTTAGATAATGTTTTAGCTGTAGCTTGAGCTGCTCATGAAAATATTGTTGCATTATGAATTTGACTTATTTTTTCTATAATACTTATGGCATTTGCTTCTAATTTTATAGCAAAAAATCTAAATAAATATCCTCAAATTCAATGGATATGATTACTTGTAATACTTTTTGTTGCAATTGAAATGATTTTAAATTGAACTGCTGATTTAAATTCTAAACTACATATTTCAAATATTTTACCATTTTCTATATTTATAATTTGATGATTATTTGTAATCTTACATCAAAAATATATAAAACCAATTAGTGAGGAATCTATAAAAAATTATTTATCTAACAATTATTTAAAAGTAATTATTACAAATCTTAGTTTAGTTTTAATATTAATATTTTTATGAGATAAAGTAACAAATTTCCTAAATTCTCACTTAGCTTTACAATATAGTTTAATTTTTATAATTATATGGTTAATATTAGAACTTTTTTCTATACTAAAATTAAAAATAAAAAAATAATTTAAAAAAAGCTTCATAAAAATTTTGTTTATGAAGCTTTTTTAATATAATACTTAGCGAATTTTAGATATTTAACAAAAAATAAAATGGCACCAAGTAATGAAACTGTAATAAGTTTTAAATGAGTTGAATTTCATTATGATTTCAGAAAACCTATTTTAGAAGATGTAACTTTCAATGTAAGATCTGGTTCTAAAATAACTATAATGTGACAAAATTGAGCTGGTAAATCTACTATATTTAAGCTTATAAATTGAGAATTAGAAAAAAAATCTGGAATCATAAATGTAGATAAAAAACTTACTATAGCTACTGGTTTTCAAGTAGTTTTAGCTGCGGACAAAGAACTTACAGTTCAGGAATTTTTTAGAAAATATTATCCAGATAAACATCAATTTAATATAGATAAACAAATAGCAGAAATTCTAGATGTAGTAAATCTTAAAAAAGCTCCTCTTGATAAAAAAATTAGTGCTTTTTCTTGATGACAACAAGCTAGATTGCTTCTTGCTGCCGCTTTGATTCAAAATCCTGATATTTTATTGCTTGACGAACCAACAAATAATCTAGATAAAGAATGAATTTGGCATTTAACTACATTTTTACAAAATTATAAAAAAACTGTTTTAGTTATTTCTCATGATGCTGATTTTTTAAATAGTTTTACTGATTGAGTACTTTATCTTGATGTTCATACTAAAAAAGTAGAACAATTTGTATGAGATTACAACAATGTAGTTGAACAAATTAAAAGAAATATAGAAAAAGAAAATATGGCAAATGCTAGACTTGCAAAAGAAGCACAAGCTAAAAAAGAACAAGCAAATGTTTTTGCTCATAAATGAGGTAAACTGAGACTTGTAGCAAAAAAAATGAGAGAAGCTCGAGAAGAAATGGAAGATGATATGGTTGATACTAGAAAAGAAGATAAAACAATTAGATCTTTTACTATTCCTATGCAAGAATGAGTTGGTTGAGTTTTACTTGATTTAAATTCAGTTCATATTATAAGACAAGATGAAGTTGTAGTAAAAGAAATTGATTATCAAATAAGAAAAGATGACCATTTATTACTTTCTGGTCCAAATGGTATAGGAAAATCTACATTACTTGAAAAAATAGTTTCAGGTTCTGAAGATGGTTGTACTCTTGGTAAAGATGTGAAAATCGGTTATTATAGACAAGATTTTTCTAATTTGGATTTTAATCAAACAGTTTATGATTGTTTAAGAGAAGCTGCTACAAATGATATGCCTGAACAAGATTTAAGATCTACAGCAGCAGGTTTTCTTATAACTTGAGAAGTTATGAAAACTAGAATCTGAGATTTATCAGAAGGTCAAAAATGACTTGTTGCATTTTGTAGATTAGTTTTCTTAAAACCAGGTTTACTTATTTTAGATGAACCAACAAATCATATAAATTTTAGACATATTCCTGTTATAGCTGAAGCCTTAGATCAATATGAATGATGAATGATTTTAGTTTCACATGTTGATGAATTTGTATGGCAAGTTAGAATAGATCAATATCTAGATTTAGAATAATAAATATTTTAATAAATTTCGTAAACTAAATTTTACGAGATTTATTTTTTTATTTACTCATATTTATCACTATAATTTCATTTCTACTTCCAAATCTGAAAGGAGGTCACCAAAGTCATGCTCATGAAGTTATATAAAATTTCATATTTCAAATATTATAAAGTCCATAACTATAATCAAAAACTTGCTTTACTAAATAAGAAAATGGCCAAATTTGTCAATCGTGAGTATGTCAAGCAACTTGTAAATCTATTCCGTATTCTTCTGCAATATTCATTCAAACTGGTTCGTGTACCATTAAAATAGATGGCTTTTTTGAATCAATTTTAGTATTTGTTAAAAATTTTTGTAGATTACTTATGTCAGCATCTTTGCTTCTTGCTCAAAGTTCATCAGAACCAAGTATTTGAATTCATTGCTCTTCTATAATTTTATCTCTAAGTAATTTTATTTTAGTTTTTGATAAAATATTTTCAACATAAGGAATTCACATATATTCTTCATGATTTCATAAAGTTGCATAAATAGGTGCTTTTATTTTATCAAATCATGCAAAAGTTGCATGACTAAGACTTGTTCAATCAACCAAATCTCAATTTATTAAAACTATATCAGGATTTATTTCATTAGTCATTTTAACAATTTTTTCTATGTAATTTTCATCGTTTAATGTATCTATATGAATATCAGCCATATAAACTATTTTCTTTGAAGTTTCTATTTTAGGAGTTTTTATATCTATTTCTTTTATTACTATACTTCTTCAACAATATAGAGAATAACTCAGTAATAATCAAACTAAAGCCAAACTTGCATATCATATTTTCCTTGATTTATATTTTATGTGAATAATTCTATAAAATACAAAAACATAACTTGATATAATTATTACTCAAACATAGCTTATTCCAAGTAAATATATCCACTTCCCTATAAGGTCTCAAGCAAATCTATGTAAAAACATAGAAACAAGTGGAAGCAATATGAAAAATATAAGCAAATATGTAAATATTTTTTTATTTTTATATGAAAATATTTTAAATAAACTAGATAAAAATAAATAATTTAAAATTATATATAAAGTTAAAACTCAAATAAAAAGGAGTGAAATCATTAGATTTTAATTAATAAATATTTATATTTTTATATTAATGATTTTATAAAATAAGGCAAAGCTAAAAGTAAAATAAAAAAACAAGCGAATTGCTTGTTTTTTTATTTTATTTCACCCCATATTTCTTTTTAAATACCATATAATACAAACTTGGAAGTACAAGCAGTGTGAAGACTGTTGAAACTGAAAGTCCAAATATTATAGAAAGTCCAAGTGAAGTCCAAGTAGGATTACTAAGAGTAAGTGGAATCATACCAAGTACGGTACAAACTGAAGTTAAAAATACTGGTTCTAATCTACTCATTCAAGCATCAACTATAGATTCTTTAAAAGGAATATTTTCATCTAAATTTTGATTTATTTTATCGAAAAGAATTATTCAATTTCTTACTACTATACCAAAAAGTGCTACAAGTCATATAAGTCATGGAAATGATAATGGTTGTCCAAAAAGTGTAAGTCAATAAAATACTCAAATTAATGATAATGGTATTGTTATAAGAACCAATACTGATTGTCTAAATGAATCATATAAAAGTATTAAAGTTGCTACGATGAAAAACATACCAAAAACTAAAGATACAAGTAAACTTTGAATAGATTTTGCACTTTCTTCATTTGCTCATCATGTACTAAATTCATATCAAGATGGTAATTTATAATTTTTTGTTTTTAGATTAAAATCTGCCAAAATTTGAGCTCAAGTAGTTTGTTTTCAAGCTGAAGCACTAACTGTTACTATTCTTTCCTGATCTATTCTTGTTATAGAAAAAACAGAAGCTTTAAATTTTTCTTTTACTATATCTCTTAAATAAACATATTGTCATTTATTATTTAAAATTTTTAAATCTTTAATTTTATCTAAACTATCAGTTGAATTAGTTTCATATTTAGTCCTAACTACTATTTCATCTGTTCATTTATAAACTTTTGTAGCTTCTACTCAGTCTATTGTATTTTTTAAAAATGTTGATACTTGAGGAATAGTTAAATCATATAAAGCTAATTTAGATGTATCTAAAGAAAAAGTATATTCAAAAGGTAAGGCTTTTCTAGATGTATCTATATTTATAGCTCAAGGAATTGTTTGAAGAACTTTTTTAACATCAGCTGCTATCTTATCTAAAATAACAAAATCATCTCAAGATATCTTTAACTCAAAATCAGCTCATGTTGATGGTCAAGAAGCTAGTTCAACTACTGTTACTTTAAAATCTTTTATATCTTTAACTTCATTTCTAAGTCTTTCTGATATATCTATAGAACTTTCTTTTCTTCAATTTTCTGATTTTATTAAATTTATACTTATATTAGCATAATTTGAAGATGAAGAACTTCATCAACTACTTTTTCAAGTCGAAGCTAATCATCAAATACTTGTAGAAAAAGAACTAACTTCTTTTTCTTTCATAATAAATTTTTCTACTTTTTCAGCAAGTTCACTCATTTTATCAAGTTTTGTACCTGCTTCTGCTTCCATATTTATATATATGTTATCCTGATCTCGTTTAGGAAAAAAATCACTTTTTAAAATTCAAGTTATAGGTAAAGCTAAAGCTGATAAAAACAATAAAAATGTTCATATTAAAAGATTTCTAACCCTTTTTGTGTTTGCAACTAAATAATGTATTAAGTTTCAATAAAATTGTTCAAGTCAATGAAGTGATATAAATCAAGAATCTAGTGCTTGTGATAATCTATATTTTAAAGATGAATGTTTTAAGTTTTCTTCTTTTTTTTGTTTAGCTTTTCATACAAACATAACAGCTAAACTAGGATTTATACTTAAAGCTATTACTAAAGAAGCTAATAAAGTTGTAGTTATAACAAATGGTATAGAAAAAATAAATTTTCACATTATTCAAGTCATAAATAACATAGCCGAAAATATCCATACAACAGTTAATGTTGTTGTTATTAATACTTTATGATAATCTCTTAAAACTAAAATTGCTGATTCCCTTATAGTAAATTTACCTGTTTTTTTATATTGATTTATTGCAGAAATTACAACTATAGCATCGTCAACAAGCATTCAAAGAGCTAATATTAAAGCAAACATTGATAAAAAATTAAGAGTTTGTCATGTTAAAGCCATAACTCAAAATGTTATCAAAAACACTAATGGAACAGCAGTTCAAGCAACAAGAGCTTCTTTTACTCAAATAATTAAAAATAATGTAATAAAAACAAGTAATACTGTAATTATTCAATCTCTTATAAGATGAGCTAAATCTAATTTTATTCTTTCTGATTGATCTACTATTGTAGTAATATTTAAATTACTTGGAAGTATTCATTTTTTTAACATATTATCTAATGCGATTTGTCATTCACTAACAAGATTTACTATAGAACCTCAAGATTTTTTTACTATAGATAATGTAACAGCATTTTTACTTTGTGCTCATTTTTCAGACATTCTTGATATACTTGTAATTTTTTTAGGTGCTTCAGTTATAGAAGCAATATCTCTTAAATAAATATTTCAAGTATCTCATAGCTTTGTTATAACTATATCTTTTATTTTATTAATGTTATAAAATCTTTCATCAACAGATAAACTATGTGTATAATTTCAAATATCATAATCTCATATAGGCATAGTTATATTTACAGATTGTAAAGCTGTATTAACATTTCCTATACTTATTCAATAATTTTCTAATTTTTTAGGATCTATACTAACAAGAAATTCAGTTTCTTCTCATCAAGAAATATTTACTTCAGAAATAAGAGGATTCTTTTCTAACTCATCTCTTATAGTTTTAGCATAATCATATAATGCAAATCAATTATAATCTCAAGAAATAGCAAAAGTCCAAATTGGAGTATCAGAAAAAGAAAATTCTTTTACCACAGGATCAGTAGCATCATCGGGTAATTTTGATTTTACTTCATCTACTTTATCTTTTAAATCTCTTACTGCTTCTGTAGTATTTGCATCTGATTTAAATTGTACTGTTATAAGAGAAAGACTGTTTTTAGAAGTTGAAGTTATAGTATCAACTGATTTTATTTTAGAAATTTCTTTTTCTATTTTTTTTGTTACTAAATCTTCCATAGTTTCTGGAGTAGCTCAAGGCAAAGTTACAACAACTGATGCTATTCATATATTTACTTCTGGACTAGATTCAAGTGGTAAACTTTTTAATCATAAATATCATGCTATTACTATTACCATAATTATAAGTATAGTAAATCTTTTTCTATCTATAAAAAAACTATATCGAGAATTATCTAAATTTTTATCATATTCTAAATTTTCTAAATATTTAGATTCTATTTTATCTGCCATAAAATTATTTATTAATAATTAATTTAAAATTAAAAAGGTTCAAATTATTATAAATATAAACCAAAAACTTTTTTTATAAATTGATTTTAATGTTATATTTTCTTTAAAAAGATGTGGTGAAAATTTATGAAATATCAATGTAAGAAATAATATGTAAAATGCTGAAATAGAACTAATTGCTTTTACAACAGAAACACTTCATAATGATACAGCATAATTTGAAGTTATTGTTCATATAAATATAGCTAATTCATTTAAAAAGAAAAATTTAAAATTTAATAAAAATAAATTATAATTTTTCTTTGCATCAATTCTGATTTTTTTTGATATAAAAAAACTAATATTTATAAAAAATGTAAATAAAGAAACCCAAAAAAATCAAGTAATAAAGTCTATAGAATTAAAAATATATTTCCAAATAACAGCAGATAACGAAGTTAATAATGATGATATAATCATATATAATACTGATTTATTCAATTTTATTTTTCAATTTAACTTGAAAAAAGAAAGAGAAAAAGTAGATATAATAATGATAATGAATCAAAAATATTGCTGTAAATTTAAAGTTTCTTTTGCTATAAAATAAGATAATATTGGAATAATTATTTTACCTAGTGTAAAAAATGAAGCTACTGAAGAAGAATCATCATATTCTAATGCTTTAAAATATGGTAATAAATAAAAAACTTCTAAAAATGCTATAAGTAAAAAAGCCCAAAGTAAATTTATATCAAATAAATGTGGGGTTCATATAAGTAAAATTATTGGTAAAAATACTAAATTTAATATTCAAGATAAAGCAAGAAGAGTAAATTTATTTTTAAAAATATTATTTACCAAATGACTTTCAATAAGTATACTTATTGAAAAAAATAATGGTGCTAAAAAAGCTAAAAATATATACATAATTTTATTTAAGATTATTCTTGTATAGTATCACCTTCTGACAAATTTAAAGTTCATTCAGTAACTATTTTGTCTCAAACTTTTAATCAATCTGTTACAATTACTTCATGACTATTTGAGTCTCAAATTTTTATATTTTTTGTAGATAAAATTCAACCTGTTCAAACTAAATAAACTGAGAAATCTCAAGTACTTGAAGTAATAAGAGATGTAAAAGGGATAACAATTACATTATTATTTAATGAATTTTGCTTTTTCATAAAAACATCTACATAATCTCATAAAACAATATTATTAAATTTAGAGAAATCAAAACTTATTTCAACTTTATACATTTTTGTAGTAGTATCAGCAGAAGATGATATTAAAGATATATTTCAATCTACTTCTTGTCAAGATTTTGAAATTATTACTTTTTGTCAAAATTTAACCTCTTTTATATTATCTGAATTTAAATCTAATTTAACAATTTTAGAATTTTCATTTGATATAGAAAAACATGGAGTTCAAGCAGAAACCATTTGTCATATTTCTATATTTTTTGATGTTATAACTCATGAAAATGGAGCTTTAATAATAGTATTATCTATTTGTTGTAAAAGTTGATTTTTTTGTCATGAAACTGAATCAAGTTGATTTTTTGTAGAAGCTAAACTAGCATCAAGCTTTGCTTTTGTACTTTCATAATTAGTTTGAGCTAATTTTAAAGCATTATCTACACTATCTCTAGATGATTTTATAGTAGCTATAGTGCTTTGTAGTTGATTTTCAATTAAAGTTTTATTTCAAGAAACTGAATCTAAATTACTATTTACAGAACTTAAAGTATTTTGTAAAGTTGTTTCTGCTATTTTTATAGCTTGATTTAAAGAAATTTTATTTGTTTCTAAAGTTATTTTTGTAGAAGAAATGGTAGAATTTAAATCATCCCAAGAATTTTGTAAACCTACAATAGTAGATTTTATTCATAAAATAAGTGATTGATTTCGTTTTACACTTGTTTTCATAGCAGATAATGAAGAATCTGTAAATGTAGAAGAAGTTATAGAATTATCCAATAATTTTACTAAATTTTCATATAGAGTTATTGTATAATTTGTCAAATTTAATAAATTATCTAATTTATCTACAGATTCTGTATTTCAATTAGAATTATTAAATGAATCATAAACATTTTTTGTTTTTTTGTAATTTTGTTCTGTTTCTGTTTTTATTGAAGAATCTTTAACTCATAAATAAATTTCATAAGAATCATTTAGATATTTATTTTCATCACTTATTCATAAAATAGTATCCGCATATATGAGAATTGAATTTATTGAAGTTAAACTTGTTGTTATATTTGTTTCTATATTTTTAATTAAATTTGATTTTTTTACATCTAATGAAGAAATTGTTTCATTATAATTTTTTTCAAAATTTTCTAAATTTAATTTAGATGTTTCTAAAGATTTTTTTGCTAAATCTATAGAAATAGCCGAAGTATCTTTTGTATTAGATTGTGTTTTGTCTATATTTAAAAGTTGAGTTTGAGCAAGTTTTAATTGTTCATCGGTAGTTTTGTAAGTATTATCCTTTGAAATTTTAGCATTTTCTAAACTAAGTTTAGCAGAAGCTAAATCTTTTTCTATACTTTCTTTAGTTAAAGAGTAAACATTTGCAACATTATTATAAGAAGTTGTACTTGTTCGTAAATTTACTGAAAGTAAATTAGCCTTATCATCAATAATAGCTAATACATCTCATTCATTTACTTTATCTCATACTTTATAATTTATTTGTTTTACAGCTCATCAAATTTGAGAAGATATAACTGTTTCTTTACTTGCTCAAATTTTTCAAGTAAGCTTTAATTCTTCAGTAAAAGATCAAGTATTAACTATTTCTGTTTTTGCATATTTTTTATCAATAACTTGTTGTTCTACAATTTCTTCATTTTTTCAACAAGAAACTAGCAAAAAACTAGATAAAATTAAAATTGAAATTATTTTTTTCATATTTTTATAATTAATTAATAAAAATTAGTATTCTATATTTATTCATTCTGATTTTGCAAAATCAATAATTTGATTTATATTATCATTTTTTATAATTGAAACATGTTGTTTTTCTGCAGAAAATATTACAACCATATTGTCTCAAGTTTTTATATCAAGAGCATCTCTAACTTCTTTTGGTATAACAATCTGTCATTTAGGTCAAATAGTAACAGTTCATCATATTTTTAGAGACATTTCACATTTTATTTTATCCATAAATATTAATTAAGTTAGATAAGTAGTATAAGTAGGAAAAGTTATACTTGTAAACTATAATATTTTATTAATAAAAGTCAAATTTTTTACTGTATTTTAAAATAGATAGGATACAAAAAAGCAGATTCAATGAATCTGCTTTTTATTTAGATGTAGTAAAGAGTTGCTTCAATCTTATTTTTTAACAAAAAATCAGATAAAACTTCTTCATATACTTTATTTATTTTTGTAGTAATTTCCTCATTTTGGCAATCTAAATAAGGTTTTTTCACTAAAATCACCGTAGTATTTTTTTCTAATTGTTCTTCTAGATTCATTTTACTACCAAGTTTTACAAAAGAAATTATTTCATTATTATCTAAAGAATTTAGAATATTTATGACTTTAAAAAACAAATCAAAATTATTTTTATCTTTAGTTGAAATAATCTTTTTTAAACAAGAAGATGATGAAGATACAAATGGTAGATTTTCTGAATATAATTCAGCTAAATTATTCAAAAATACTTTAAATAAATTTATAGATAATTTTGAATGTTTTTTAGTTGAATCAACAGAAAAAGACGATATAGTTTCAGAATAATGTGAGATATAATAAAAATTTTTACAGAAAAAATCTTCAAGTGAATATTTTTTAATAAATTCACATCTTTTTTCTTCATATAAAAAGATCTCCTTAAATCCTGAAAAATCTTTTGATAAAAAATTTAGTATCAAATCATGTTTAAGAATTTTAATAATTTCAAAATCATCAGAATACTTAAATTCTTCATCCCCTTCATACATATGTCCTAAAATTTTCTTTACTTCCTTTTCTTCAGTAGCTGTTTTAAATATTTCTTGTATTTTAAATTGAAATTTTTTTATATTCTCTCTAAAATTACTAGAAGAATATAAAAATAAATCAAAAAAAATATTATCTTTATCAAAAACATCCAATTTTAAAAGAAATTTCCTCAAATTTAATGGAATTTTTCTTGTTTCAAAATCTCCAAAAATACTTTTAAAAAGCATTAATTCATTTGGAAAATTATAAAAAACAGAATTTAATTCTGATCTTTTATGAATAGAAGATCCACCAAAAAATTCGTCTACATCACTCATATCTATACCATAATTATAGACATCACTTGGTATAGCAACTTTGTATAAATATGTAGAAAAATTTAAACCATTAGGTAAAGAGGCTGTAACATCTCCATCTGTTGCATTTAAAATAGCAACTGGATTTTTATAAGGAATAGTTACCTCAATATTTGTTTGAATAAAAAACAAAACATTTTCAGGATTAAGCTTAAAATACTCAATCAACTTTTCTGCATTTGTGAATTTATCTGTAAGATATATATGAGAAAATTCAGTTTTTTTAGAATCAACTGATGATTTATTTGGGTACACCAATAATCTCTCATAATCACTTAAACAAAATTTCTTTGGAAAAAATTTGTTCCAAAACATGGTAACTCCTTTTATTTTTATTTTTAGCTTATTAGTTCAAAATTATCTTAATGATAATTCTACTTAAAATAAACTTGTCTTATTTTTATATTTATTTAAAAAACTTTGTCAAAGTTAATTAATATTTTCTTGACATTATTTTAAAGTATATTAGCATTTGATGGGTATAAATTTATACTCTAAAATAATTATTTTTTAATTTTATATATTTATGAAAAGAATAAATAAAAAAGTTTCTGTTTTATTAATTTCGGCTATATTCTTAACTCCATTATTAGTTAATGCTGATTTATCTGTTTCAAGTGATTGATCTGTAGAAACTTCAACTATGTCAGTTTCAAATGATTGATCTGTTAACATTAAAAATCAATCTAGTTTAAAATTGGAATGAAAAATAGATTGATATAAAGTTATTTTAAATTGGGAAAAATATAATAGTGATTTTATTTGATATAAAATTGTTGTTGATAATGCAAAATGAGAAGAAAAAACAATTTCTATATCTATAAAAGATAAAACTAGTTTAGAAAATTGGAATGCTACTGCTTGAAAAAACAAATATAAATTATATGTAATATGAAAAGATAATAATGTTTTATCTGAATCAAATGATTTATATTTATCAATGTGACCTAATTGATGATATGATTTTTCTGATTGAAGCAATAATAGTACTTCTTCTTGAGTAGAAAATTGAGAAAATAAAACATATACATGAAATTTAACTGATGAAGAAAAAACTCAATTATGATATATAATGAAAAGTTTAGAAGAAGAATTAAAATCTATTAGAGAATCAATAAATAAAGATAATTTAGTTGAAATGAAAACTAAAACTGAAACTTTAAAAAATACATATTTAGAAAAAGTTTCTTCTATGAATACATCTTTTAAAGATAGTATAGAAAAAAGATTTGAAGTATTTTATAAAAATCAATTTGAATTAAGAGAAAAAATTGAAAATAAAAAAGAAAAAATCAAAGACACTATGTCTTGATCAATAAATGAAGTTAAAGAGAAAATTAAAGAAGTTAAACAAACATTAATAGTTAAATATAAAGAAAAATTTATAAAACAATTATGAAATAAACTTGATAATATATCTGATGAAAAATTAAAATTAATTTTAGATAAAATAGTTGTTAAAAGAGAAAATATTTCAAATAATGCAAAATTAACTAGTACTTCTAAAGAAAAATTATTAGCACAATTAGATGCATTAACTGAAATAATAAATGAAAAATTATGAATAACAAATAATGATGAAATTAATGTAGATGAAATAATTTCTCAATAATTTCTCATTTATATAAAAAATAAGAACTTAATATTAAGTTCTTATTTTTTATATTATTTCTTTTAAAATTTTTTCTACATGTCATTTTGCTTTTACATTTCTCCATTCTTTTAAAATTTCACCTGTTTTTGATATTAAAAATGTTGATCTGATTACTCACATACTTATTTTTCAATAATTATTTTTTTCCGAGTAAACTCATAATTCTTTATGTAAAATTAGATCTTTATCTGAAATAAATTGTATTCATAATGATAAATTAGAAATAAATTTTTTATGAGAATCTATAGAATCTTTAGAGACTCCTATTATATTGATTCATAATTCATCAAATTTTCCTTTCATACAAGTAAAATCAAGAGCTTCCAAACTACATCATGGAGTATTATCTTTTGGATAAAAATAAATTATATTTTTATCTTTATTAAGTAATTCTCATAATTTTTTATTTTCAACAGATAAATCTACATTAACTACTTCATAAATTTTTGTTATATCAATTTTCATAATATTTGTTTTTAAAAAATAAAAAATCTCTATTATTTTAAGTAATAGAGATTTTAATGATTTTATATAATTTAGTCAAATTAGTCTTTATTTTTTAATCAAATAAATAATTTATTTGATAAATTTTTCTTATTAGCAAGTGTTAAAATTAATATTCTAGAAATCCACATAGCTGAAAATAAACTAACAACAAGTCAAATACCTAACATTAATCAAAATCATTTAATCATATATATACCAAATACAAAAAGTATAATTGCAGTTATAATACCAGTTATATGAGAATCCCAAATTGCAGACCAAGAATGTTCAAATCAAATTTCAACAGCTTTTTTAATAGGAGTTTTATTTTTAAGTTCTTCTTTTACCCTTTCAAAAATAAGTACATTTGCATCGATTGCCATACCTATAGTAAGTATAACTCAAGCGATTGAAGCTAAAGTTAATACAGATCCAGATAATTTAATTAAAACTAAAAGCATTAATGTATATATAAGAAGAGCTAATCAAGCTAATATTCAAGATAAAGAATAAACAAGTATCAAAAATATAAAAATCAAAGCAAATCAAATTATTCAAGCAATAACCAATTTATGTAATGAATCTAATCATAATTTGGCATCAATAGTTTTTTCACTTGTTAAATAAATTGGAGCTGGAATTACTCAAGTATTTATATTATCTGATAATTTTTTAGCTTCATCTGGTGTATAATTACCTGTTATTACAGCTTTACCATCTTTTATTGGTTCATTAACATTTGGAGCAGTAAGTAATTGTCATCATACAAATATAGCAATAGGTTTACCTACTAATCTAGTTGTTAGTTCTCAAAAAATAGAAGCTCATTCTGTATTAAATGTAAGTTCAACCATAGGTTGAAAAGCTTGATTATATTGAACTGATGCTTTTGTAAAATATGTATCATTTAAACTTCTTCATTTTGAATCTTTTGCTACAATCCAATTAGATGGTTCAGAAGAAATCATAGCATAATTTATAGTATATTCTTTTTCTTTTATAGTTTTTCAACTATTTGTTTCAGAAATTTCTTTTAGATCAGTTATATTTAAAACAAAATAAGACTTTTTTCCTTCAGTTTGTTCTAATTTTCAATTATTTAAAGAAAATGATGGAGATCAAGTTCAAGTTACAACTTGATTAATTATTCATTTTTCTAAACTAATTCAACTCAATGATAAACTTGTAGATAATTTAGATAAAGTTCAACTCATAGTTCAAACTTCTACATTTTCATTATCATCTCTATATTTATTAGCTGTAACAAAAAAATCATATTTAGAAGATTTAACTTCTGTTAAAAGAGCTTTTGCTATTTCTTTTCTAGCTTTATAATCTGAATCTGTTAATTTATTAGTTCTTTCTTCTTTAAATTCTATTTTAACTACTTTTCATATAGCATCTTTAGCTCTTTTTATATTAGCATTATCTTCAGTTGTATTTGATCATTTAAGAGGAATTTGAACAATTATATGTTTTTCTCAAGCATAATCTGCTGTAGTTATAACACTATCAGATATATTTAATGATTCTACTCTTTTATCTACTATTGATTTTAATCATTCTACTATAGAATCCTCTTTTTGTTTATTATAATCTCGAGTATTTTTTACTTTATCTAAATCAACTTTATAATCTAATTCAACTCATCCTTGTAAATCAAGTCAAAGTTGATAATCTTTTCAAGAAAAAGGTAATGTTACTCCTAATGTATTCCAAGGAATAGCATAATAAAAAGAAAAAATAGATATAACAAAAATTATTATCAAATTAAAAATTCTTTTTTCCATTTGTTTATTTATTAATAAAATTAAAATAATTTAGACTCATTATATGAAAACTTGTTTTTAATCAAGTTTTTATGGTACAAAAAAATAAAAGTCCAAATTTGAACTTTTATTTTTTTGTTAATTTTGACTAAAAAGTGGTGGCGGATTAGTCTGTAATGTAGAATTATATTTGATAACTAATGGATATGTAGCATTTATATCTGTTGTATAATCAAATAATTTTGTTAAATTTGGATTTCATCAAATATTACAATATCATCAAGAACAAGTATATCATCAAACGATTTTTCAATTTTGGTATGGATTTTTGTATGTAGTATAATCAACTAAATAATATCTTCTTAAAAAATTTAAGTCATATTTAATTGCTTCATCAGCAGTACAAGATGTCACATAATATGGACATTTTTTAGGATTTGATTTTGATCAACCTAAAGTATTTGCAGAGAATAAACTTCAATATATATATAATTGATTTCTTAATATGTCAGCATCAGCATTTCAATCATAATATGTTATTCGATTTCAATTAGCTAAATTATCAACTGTTTGAGATGTATTTGAAACAGTAGCAGAAAATACTGCCTTTGAAGCAAAAATACTTCAAACAATATTTGTTACTTTAGGACTTATGTAAATATTTCATCATTTTCAAGAAGAATCTTTCATAACAATAATTCATAAAATTGAAGAATTATTTGTATAATACATATCTCTATTTATATATAAATCTCAACCATATATAACTATAGTTTTTTTATCTGATATTCAAATTGGTGTAGAATCATAATCTCAATTATATAGACTTACTAATTTATTTGTTTTATATAAAATAATATTTTTATTATCTCAAACAATTTTTCAAGCTTGTTTTCATATTATTGTTCATAAAGCGGTGATTAAATTTGGATTTCAAGTATCATCAGTGTTTCATGAAACTGAATTAACTAATTTTATTACTTGAGAAAGTAAATTTTCTTTAAAAATCGATTTATCAAATCATCAAGAAATTTCCACTAGATTTCATCATTGATTAGATGTAAAACTATTTACTTTACTTGAAGATGTTGTTCAAACTAAACCATAAACTTTTAATTGTGATTGATTAGCTTGTTCTTTTGTCAAATAAGTAGAATCAAAATAATTATTTTTTCAAATAATATCAGAATTATATAAAATATCTTTTCAATTTATACTATATCATATATGTGATGATAAATATACATCTGATTTTGTATTTGCTGTTGATGATGTTTGAATTAATTTAGTAATAAGTCATCAAGATATATTTCAATAATTAGTTAATAAAGTTGGTAATTCTGATATAGTAGTTATGGCATTTCATGTTTTTGAATATAACATATCATAATTTCGTGTATTTCATCAAAATTTCAAATATGTTGAAATAGCTGGATTAGCAGAAGATGTGTTTTTTGATATTAATAATGTTCAATTTTGAGAGACTCATTCTATAAATCAAGATTTTTGAGATCAAGCAAAAGTAGTATAATAAAGTGGATTAAAACTAAAGGCAAAATTACTATTATCTACTCATTGAGATAATACATTTCATAAAGTTCAATTTATATCAAATGTTATAGAATTCATATCAAAATTTCACTCTGCTTTACTATATTTATTTTGAGTTGGAGTATAAACTTGAAATCAAAAATTATAAATACCATTATTATATCCTGAATTATTAACACAAGATTTTATAGTATTTCATATTGCAAATTCATTTCATCAAATTGGATTACTTGTTCAACACCAATCAGTATAAACAGCACTATTTCAAGATTTATTATATTGATTTAAGTATAGTGAATTACTATAATTAAAATTAAAATCTATAGTTCTTGAAATTCAAGGAGCTGGTACTACTTGATTTCAATAAACATCTCGTAATGATATAGTAAGATTTTTAGGTAATGTATTTCAATCTGCTACTAATCAATCATCAAGTTGATTAGTAGTTACAGATTTAGTTCACATATTTGTTGTATTAGAATAAACATTATGATTAAAAGTTTTTGTTCAAGTCCAACAGTTTCAAGCTTCATCACATATTTTTGTTATATTTATTGTATATTCTCTTCGTGAATTAGAATCCTTATTTCTATAATTATCTACCTTTGAAATATCCCAGAAATTAACTAAAGGATTAGGTCAAGTATTAGAAAACGAAATTAAAGATTCATTGTCTCTATTTTCTTTACTTCAATCTATTTCAACTATAGGAGCTCATCAAGTAGTTGAAATAGATAATGTATATGGATAATTGGAGTTAGCTAGTAAATTTGTTGGTTCTCATGTGTTTATATCAGAAGCTAAAGGAACTGTATCATCATATTTTTGACAAGTCATTATATTAGTTGCAGGATTCCATCAAATAACCCTTTCTCAAACTCAACAGGATGTTATTCATCAATTATATGAAAAAGATA
>JAQVPN010000090.1 GCA_028702055.1 Candidatus Altimarinota bacterium
TAAAAGTAAATGAGAAGATTTAATTGATATTTTTCTTAGAAAAATTAATTGATAAAGTATTAAACAATTCTATTTTACGTTAAGAAGACTGATTACCATGAAATCAAACATTAACTAAAATGATAGATGTAATTTTTAGTTAAATATTTTCTAATTCTAATAAAAATTTATCTATATTTAACCATTTTGCTCAATCAATTACTCAAGAAGCATTTTCATCCATAGTCAGTACATATTTTGGCCAAGAATCATTTATAGCTAAAAGTGAAGCAAACTCTCTATCACGAGTTTTTTCTGTTTCCAAAAGATAAGCAACTTGAATATACATAATATTTCATTCTTTTTCGCAAACAAAATCTACTTCTTTATCAGAAATTTCTCATATTTTAAGTTCCCATCAGTTTGATATAAGATTGGAAAAAACTATATTTTCTAAAATTCATGAAATATGAATTTTACTATATCATCAAAGTAAAGTATTTTTTATTCATATATCTGTAAAATAGTATTTTTCTTTTATTTCAAAAAGTCTTTTTCATTTTATGTCATATCTTGAAACTTTATTTAAAAAGGAAGCATTTATAGAATTTTCTAGATAATTTAAAACTACATTTGGAGACATTTTTATATTTTGATTTCTTAGATAATCACTTATACTTTTTGCACTAAAAATAGAACCAGTTTCACTTGATATATAATTTATAAGTTTTTTATAAAAATCTACATTTCTTATATTGTTTCTACTAACTACATCTTTAAGTATAATTGTACTAACTACATCTTTAAGATAACTATAAACTATTTCTTCTTCAAGTTTCAAATTAGTCAAATATGGTAATCATCCAAATTTTATGTACTTTAAAAAATTTTCATTATTTGCTTGTAAATTATGAAATTCTAAAAATTCACTATAATTAAGGGGGTAAATATCAAAACTTACATATCTACCACTTAAAAATGTAGATAATTCACTTGATAATAAATTTGAATTTGATCAAGTTATATAAATATCATGATTTCATGAAGCTTGTAAGCTTCTAATTGCTTTTTCCCAAGAATTTATATCTTGAATTTCATCTATAAAAATATATTTATAATTTTTTACTTCCTCATATAAATCATTATAATCTTGAATTTTATCCCATTTTAAATCTTCTTTATTTATGTAAATAATTTCATTTTCTAATGCTCAAAAATTATTTTTAAGTTCTTCTATTATTTGTAATAAAATATAAGATTTTCATACTCTTCTTTGTCACATAATTACTTTTACTATATCTTTATTTATAAAGTTTCTTATACTATTCAAATATTTAGCTCTTTTTATAATAGTTTTACTCATAGTTAAAATATATTAAAAAATATTATATAGTTTTAAGTATAATTAAAACTTATTTAAAATCAAATAATTTAATAATAAAAAAAATCTCTTTAAGATTTTTCTTAAGAGATTTTTTTATTGTATACTAATCATTAAAAGTAGGTTCAAATTTAACTATGAAAGGAAGTAAAGCCATTGTTCTAGCTTTTTTAATTTCTCTAGATAATTTTTTTTGATTTTTTAAACTTACTCAAGTGTAATGTCTAGGAACGATTTTCCCAAATTTAGATATATATTTTTTTAGAAGTTCTACATTTTTGTAGTTAATTTCTACACCTTCTAAAGGACATTTAGTAGTCATTTTTTAATTAAATTATGAATTAAAATTTATCATCTTCTTCAAATAAATCATCAATTTCTATGACTTCTTCATCTGTTCATTCAGCAAAATCAGATTTTTTATTTAAGAAAATTAAATTTGTAGCAACGATTTCTGTTTTATAATTTTTTTCTCCGTTTTCTTTTTCTATTATTCTAGTTCTAAGTCTTCATTCTATGTAAACAAGTTTTCATTTTACTAAAGAAGTTTCAACTCTATCAGCTAAATTTCCCCAAGTAACACAATTATGAAATTCAGATTCAGATTTGTTTTCTCCATTTGCAGTTTTGAAATATCTATTTGTAGCAACAGTAAATAATGCTATTTTCTTCTTTCATTCAGATTGTTTTATTGCTGGATCTCTTGTTACATTTCAGATTATTATTACTTTATTAACAGTTCTCATCTTTTTTAAAAAATTATTTTATAAAAATTATTTTTCTAATTTTACGAACATATATCTCCATATGTTTTTAATCAAGTTCATTGATTTGTTAATTTCTTTTAATTTTGTTCAGTCTATTTCTAAATTGAAAAGTACATAATATCATTTTAATGTACCATTAATTTTATAGGCCATTTTTCTTTCTCCCCAGATTTCTTCTGAGATTATATTTGCAGAGTTAGCTGAAAGTAAATCTTTCAATTCTGCCATAGTAGCTTTTCTTTCTTCGTCAGTTTGACTTGGAGAAGAGATTAGCATAAGTTCATATTTATTCATAGTTTCTCCTATGGGTTAAATATCTTAGTATCTTAAAAATTGTACTAAGAAGGATGTAAAATAAAAAATCGCTTTTTTAAAAAAGCCAGAGTATTTTAAAAAATATTTATCTTTTGTCAAAAAAACTTTTGAAAAACTATTTCATTAATTTTAAAAAGAAACTAAATAAAAGATTTTGTCAATAAATATTTTTTGAAACTTAAAAATATATATGATATTATTTGTTTAGAAATTTAAAAAATAAACAAAAAAAGTTTATGTCAAATATATTTTGATCTAAAAAAACATCAGTAGTTAAAAATGATTTAGATAGTCTTTTTGCTAACGAAACACCAAAAAGCAAAATGGAAAGATGAAATTCTAATTTAGATATTTCAAATTTATGAAATCAAAAAAAAGATGATTCAGGTATTATATCTTTGATAAATGATATATTACTTAATTGATTACAAAGAAAAGCCTCAGATATACATATAGAACCTTTTGAAAAATGAATTAAAATCAGATTTAGAATTGACTGACAATTTATAAATTATAAAAATATTTGAGAAAATTTTAAAGAAGCCATTATTGCAAGAATAAAAATAATGTCTTATTTAAGAATAGATGAACATAGATTACCACAAGATTGAAAAATAAATTTTAATTTATTTGCAGGAAAAAGTATAGATATGAGAGTTTCTATTATTCCTACAATTTATGGAGAAAAATGTGTAATAAGAATACTTAAAAAAGAAGAAAATCCACCAACATTAAATGAACTTTGATTATTACCATACAATAGTACAAAAATAAAAAAACATTTATGAAATACTAGTTGAATGATATTAGCAGTTTGACCAACCGGTTCAGGTAAATCAACTACTTTATTTTCACTACTTTCTCAATTTAATCCTGAATTAAAAAATATTTCTACATTAGAAGATCCGGTAGAATATAGAATAAAATGAGTAAATCATACTCAAGTAAATCCTTCAATTTGATTTTGATTTGCTGAATGATTAAGAAGTTTACTTAGACAAGATCCAGATATAATAATGGTTTGAGAAATAAGAGATGAGGAAACTGCTAAACTTGCTGTAGAAGCTTCTATTACATGACATTTAGTATTATCTACATTACATACAAATTCCCGAGTTCATACAATTCAAAGGTTGTTAAATTTGTGAATAGATCCTCTTTTAATATCATCTAGTATAAAACTTATAGTTTCACAAAGACTTGCAAGAAAACTATGTCCAAAATGTAAAGAATCATATAAACCAGAAGAAAAAATAAAAGAAAAAATAGTTTGAAAAATATGAAGGTATATAAAAAATAAAGATGATATGATTATTTATAAATCACATGAAGGCGGCTGTGAACGATGTAATAATACTTGATATAAATGAAGACTCTGAATATATGAAATTTTAGAAATCACAGAAAAATTGGAAGAATTGCTCCTTAAAAATGCTAGTAAAACTCAATTGGAAATTCAAGCTGTATGAGATTGAATGGTTCCAATACTAGAAGATTGATTACTAAAGGTTGTTTTATGAGATACATCTTTAGAAGAAATACTTAGTGTTTTATGAGATACTTAATTAAATTATAAAAAACTTTGCAAATTTTTAGATTTTGTGATAAAATTGTTTTAAATTTATAAAATCTAAAAATATCAAAATGAATATAATGTTTGAACAATTATTGGATAAATCTATTTTGGAAGAACCCGATAAATTTGAAATAAGACAAATATTTTACTTACTTGCTAGTGAAAAACAGATAATTTTCCTAGCAAATTGGGAAAAAACTGAAAGATTTTTACTAAAAATAAGAGAAGATTTGATAAAAGAACAAGAAATTCTTCTTGGTAAAGCTTTAGAAAATATAGAACAAGCTATATCAAAAGCTAAAAGAACTTGAATAAAAAAATGAGTTACTGAAGCTATGGGAAATTTAAAAAGAACACTTTAAAAAATAAAAATATTTATTAAAAACAAAAACAAATATGAGTAATAATAATTCTAGAGAACTTGATTCTCATTTAGATTCA
>JAQVPN010000091.1 GCA_028702055.1 Candidatus Altimarinota bacterium
AATTTAGTATAAAAAGAGAAAAAGAACTTTATGAAGATATAAATCATGATCTCAGAACTCCATTAATGGTTATAAGTACATCAATTGAATTACTTAAATCTTGAGAATTATCATCTTATCAAATAGAAAAGTTAGATATGATAGATGAAAATTCTAATAAAATGAAAAATCTTATAAATGAATTGTTATTTTTAAATAAAAATATAATTTCAACAAATGAAGAAATTGAAATAAATATACAAGATTTTTTAAAAAATATAGTTCATAATTTTAGTATAATATGAAATAAAAAATGAGTTTTAATAAATTTAGAAACTAAAAGTAATTTTATTTTAAAAACAAATCCATTGATTTTAGACAAATTATTTTGAAATATAATAAAAAATGCTATTTCATATACTAATGAATGAAATATAAATATTATTGTTGAAAAAAATAAAATATCTATAAAAGATACTTGAATTTGAATAGAAAAAGAAGATTTGAATAATATATGGAACAGATTTTATAGAGTAGAAAAATCTAGAAATAATAAAAATTGATGATTTTGATTGTGATTATCTATTGTTAAAAGAATTATTGAAGAAAATAATTGGAAAATAGAAATAAATTCTAAAATTTGAATTTGAACAGAATTTATTATATATTTTGATTAAAATAAAAACATAGTAATAAAATTATTATTACTATGTTTTATAAAACTTTTTGGTGGAGCATAGGAGAGTCGAACCCCTAATCTACAGGATCGAAATCTGTATGCATTACCATTATGCAAATGCCCCAAATAAAATTCCAAAATCTATGGTGTACTTGACTGGAATTGAACCAGCGACCTACAGTTTCGCAAACTGCTGCTCTTCCACTGAGCTACAAGTACATTTTAAAATACAGCCATATTGTATGTATTTTTTTTGATAATCAAGCTTTTTTTTGACTAATTTTATTTTTTTATATAATACTTGGGCACAAAATATCATATATTTAACAAAAAATAGAAATATTTTTTTATTTTTTGTTTTTAATTTTTAATTTAATTATTTATGATTTCATATTTATTAAAAATATTGGCTTTAATACTTACTTCTTTTGCTGTTATTTTTACTTATTATTGAAAAGATTTTTCTTTTCATAATGAAAGTTTTTCTTGATATGCTTTATATATAGTTTTTATGTTAATTTCTTATTCTATATATAAGTTTTTTCAAATTTTTTTAACAGAAGATAAAGTTAGATTTTCACCTTTTTCGATATTTTTATATTTTATATTACATCTTTTTCTTCTAAATATAGTTTTTTTTAGTGTTTCTAATCAAGCACTTGGATATTCTATGATTTTATTTTTTAAAATTATTTTTTATTCAATTATTCCTATTTTTCATATTTTGATGTCTTATTCAGCTTGAAAAAAAATTTTAAATTATTTTTCTTCTTTTTCATCTGAAACTACAACTTTTAAATTTTTATCTAGTTTATGATTAGGTTTCTCTGTTTTTTTAACAATGCTTACTATTTTATGAAGTTTATGATTTTATAATTTATATTCAGTTTTATTTATAGTATTATTATTTGTTTGATTATCTTTCAAAGAATTAAAAGATACTTTTGCTTCAATTTTTTCTTATAAAATAGAATTTGAAAAACATGAAACTGAATCAGAAGATATCTTTAAACAAATAAATTTTTATCTTTTATCATCAGAATTTTTATTTATAGTTTTGACTTTTTTACTTTCAGTAAATCTTATAAATATAGTTAGACCTATGCCAATTGGTTGGGATGATTTATGAGTTTATATGAATTATCCACAAATGATGGCTTTATCTTGAGATATAAAATGATTTTGAATGGTCGCATGGCAAACTTTCACTTGAATTGGTTTTATGATACATTCAAATGTTCAAGCATTTTTCTTAAATAATGTTGGTTGAATTTTATCTTCTATTGTTATGGTTTTAGCAGTTTGAGATTTACTTAAAAACACAAAAAAAACTTTTATAAATATTCCTCTTCTTGTTGCTACAATGATTATGTCTATGCCTATGGTTATTTTTCAACAAGCAAAAGATATGAAACTTGATACAGGTCTTTTATTTATGTCAGTTATAGCAATGTATATGATTTATTATATATTTTTAAAATATATATGACATACAGAAGAAATTTCTATAAAAAATAAAAATTGAAAAATATCTGAAAAAATAAGTACAATAAATTGAAAAGAAACTATAGAAATAAAAGTAGAAGAAAAAAACGAAAGTAAATTTTCTTTATTTTCTTATAAATTTAATTCATTTTGAAAAAAGGATTTATTTGAAAATAAATCATATTTATTTTATATTTTTGTGATTTGAATAATAGCATGAATTGCTTTTGCTATAAAATTTACAACTTTAATGCTTGTGATAGCTTTTGTTTGAATTATATTTTTTGCAAAACTTGGTTTTTCTTGATTTTTATGATATTTTGCTATTTTCTTAGCTATTTTTACAAAAGCAAATTTATGGTCTTATATGAATGTAGTTTATCCAAAAGATAATATATCTTTGATAAATAATTTCTCTTATATAGCTTTATTTGTTTGAATATTATTATTAGTTTATTCAGTTTTTAAATATAAAATAGAAGCTTTCAAAAAAACATTAATTTTACTTGTTATTTTTTCTGTTTGATTTATTACTTCAATACTTCCTTGGGTAGCCAAAAATATTTATGAATCAGCACCAAATATAACTATTTCATCTTTACTTTTTGGTAAATGAGCAAGTTTTAATTTAGATTATACAAAAATATATACAAAAGAAAAAATTGCAGATATAGAAAAAAAATATTCATCAGCTCTTTCTATAAATTCCTCTGGAACTACAGAAAATGAAGATATGTGAAGATATTTAGGTTATGATAAATGAGTAAATAATTTTTTGAAAATGCCATACAATCTAACTATGCAAACTAATCAAAGATGAGAATTTACAGATATCACATTTTTGTATTTAGCATTATTACCAGTTATTTTATTATTTTTAGCTTTTAGATTTAATTTCTTAGCTATAGGAATAATTTGATTGTTGTGATTAGAATATTCATTATTTTCTAATAAACTTTGAATTACAGAATTTTTAGCTTGATTTGAATTACCAGAAGCTTATTTACCTATATTTTTATCATTCTTATTACCAACTATATATTTCATATATTGACTTAAAAATGATAAAAAATCTCAATTATTTAGATTAAATATGATTTTCGCATTTGTTTATATTTTCTTATGGACAATTGCAGCTTTTTGAATTGTTTGGTATGGTATCCCACTTTATTTTTCTCTTATATTAATGATTGCTATTTGACTTGATTATTTATCATCATATTTTGATAATGATTCAGATAAAGAAAAAATTATTAAATTATTTTGATCTATTATATCTTTATGAATAATTTCAGTATATTTCTTTAATTCTAGTTTTCCACATTGATTTACAAATCTTCAATCAGCTTCTTATATAAGTTTTAAAGCAGGACAAGTAAGTCAAGTAATTGGAATATTTGATTCTCACCCAGATTATTTTAAAATTCTTTTTGAATTAAATATAAAAGATGAAATGAAAGCTAAAGTTATTTCAGATGTTAAATCAATGGCAACAGATCCTAATTTAATTAAAATCTTAGAAAAAATAACTACAGCTGAAGATTTAGATAATTTACTCAGAGAAATACAAACTCAAAATATTTCTTGAGCAGATGCACTAACTATGCAAAATCTTAGACAAGAATCAAATAAATTAAGAGAAGCATTATACGATGCGACTTTATATCCTACAAAAGAAACAAAAAATAAAGAATGAATATATAGAATATGAACTTTCTTAAAATATTTTATAAGTGAAAATCAATCAAGATTTTTAGATGATAGTTTAGTTACAGAATTTCATAAATATATTTATGATGAAAATCCTGATATAGCAGTAGAAAAAATAAAAAAACTTTGAGCAAAATATTTTTTAACTGATCTAAATGCAGCAACTATAGATAAAGATCCAAGACATGATTTAACAAAAAGATTTGAGGAGTTATTATTTACATATACATCTCCTAATTTAGAACTTATATCAACTGATAGTATTTGTTTAAATATAGCTTTGGATGATTATAAGAAATCAGATAAATCTGAAGCAGCAAAAAAACAATATATGACAATAGCTTGAGTAAATTATGAATCTTATGAAAAACAAACAGATTGAACTGAAAAAACTATTTTAAGATGAGAAAAACAATTAATGTGTTATAATTATATTTTACAACTTTTACAAGAAAATAAGATAAGTGAAACAAATTATTCATATTTAGTTCCTATAAAAAATTATTTATCTCAAAATAAAATAACAGATCAAACTCAATTATTAAATATTTTTCAACAATATATAACTCATTGATGGTTAGCTGTATTTAAAGTTAAATAA
>JAQVPN010000092.1 GCA_028702055.1 Candidatus Altimarinota bacterium
TTCTCAATTAATTGGATCCATTTTTTTTGCAACAGTATATTCAGAAGGTGTTCTTTTATGAGCTCAAATATAAGCTAATCATTTCTCTATATTTTCTTTATCAAATCAAAAATAAACTTTATTTTTGATTAAATGTGCAATGAATATATCAGGATTTAATAATTCTCAATCATAGAAAAAATTACATAAAGCTTTTTCATAATTATTTTCAATTTGAATTTCTGGATATTTTGAATAATCTTGAACTTTTGAAATTTGTCTTCCCAATATATAATTATCTGGAATTGTAGCTATAAAATACTTATTATAATCTGATATTTTTTTGAAAAATCATTCTATATAAAATCAATTTGAAAATAAATTTATAATAAATTTTGCTAATTCCATTCAATTTGTTTTTCATTCTTTTTCCTTAGATTCAGCTTTTAGATAAATTTTATTATTCTCAATGCAAATAAAAGGATATTTTTTTAATAATTTATTTAATAATTCATTTTCATTTAAAACACCTGTTATATTTTCTGCAGTTTCAGAAACCAAAAAATTAGTTCAAGTTGTTGTTTCTGTTCAAGGTTTTTTAGGCACATTAGATTTATTTAAATCTCATCTTGTCAATTTAGTTCATAAATTTCAATCTCATCACATATTTTTGTAAATTATTAATTAATTTTAATTATTTTAACATAAATTTAAAAAATAGTCTAAAAAATGACTATTTTTTGTTAAGAATAAATTATTTTTTGGTATTTCATGAAATTTATTTCTTCAAAAATCTTATAAAATTTGAAATTTTTATTTTTTCTAATGTTTCTAATTCTTTTTCTTTTAAATTTAAAAATTTTAAATCTTCCAAAGAATTATATTTTTCTAGTTCACTAGTTATATAATTGTATAAATTTTTAGAAAAATCTAAAAAATCTAAAAATCTAGATTTTTCTTCTATTCTTTTAAATAATATTAGTGAATTTTGAAATCATAAATCAGTAGAATGAAATTCTAAATAAGAAATCAGTTTATCTAGATGAATATATTTACAAATATAATTAAGTATTTTTTCTCAAAAACTCTGTTTTTCTTTTATTCAAGAATTTATAAAACTTTTAAGCTTATCCATAACAAAAACTAAAAATGTTGCTCATAAATAATTTACTCAGTAAATAAGTTTCTGTAATTCATCTCTTTTAGATCGAGAAAAATCTATATAATTTCAAGCATCTATTTGATTAAATAATTCAATAATATACTTTTTATTTTTTTCATCTATTTCAGATTTATCTGATTTTTCACTTATTATTTTTTTAGTTGTTGTTTGTTGAAATTTTTCTATATTTTTTGAAAAATCATTATTTTCAATTTTTTTAGATTTTTTTTCTAAAAATATAGATAACTCAAAAAATAAGTCTAAATTATTTATTCAAAGATTCTTTTCTTTTATAGAATTTAATAATTTTGTTTTTAAATCAAGAGAAATTTGTTCATTATTAACTATTTTTTTTAACATAGATAATCTGAAAAAATCTGTATTTTTTTCATTTTTTGAAGAAATAAGAAAATCGATTCGTTTTTCAAAATTTCAAAGATTAAATAAATCATTAAATTCTTCTTCAAAAGATTTTTTTATTATTTTTTCTGGTTTTGTTTGTGAAACTTGTTCTTCTCTTACTTCTTTTGGAATAATTATTTCTATAACTGATGTTTTTATTTCTTCTTGTATATTTAATTGCTTGTTTTTTTCTTCATTTTTAATAAAATCTTCTCTATATTTTTTGATTTTTTCAAGTAATTTTTCTAAATTATTTATTTTTTGTATTTTTATTTCATATTCTTTTTTTAGATTAGTTTTTTCAAGCAATTGAGTCATTTTATCATTTTTTTCTTCTAAATTATCTTCTTTTTTTTCATCTTCAATCTTTTTTAAAAGTTTATCTAAATCATGATTTTTTATTTTTTCAAAATCATCTTTTGCCATTTTATAAAACTCTCTTATTTCTACTACTTTTTCTGAATTTAAAAAATCTAAAATTATTTTTATTAATTCATCAATTTCTGCACAAATAAAAAAATGATTTATATTTTGTTTATCTAAAATAAATTGTTTCTTTTCTAAATCTGATTTTTTAAAATTATGTTTATCAAATTCAGATAAAATATTCTCAAATTTAGCTAACTTTTCTTTTAATTTTATTCAATTAGAATCATCTCATAATTCTTTAAAAATAAAGTTTAAATCTTTGTTTATTTCTTGTAAAAAAATCTTAAAATCTTCTAATTTATAATTAAATAAATTTCCTATTTCTTTTGATAAAATTGATATATTTTGCATATTTTAAAAGTGAAAATATAAGAGATATTTATATCTTTTTTTCGATTTTTGTCAAAAATATTTACTTTCCGCCAAAAATAATTAAAATCAAGCTCAAATTTTACTAATTATTTATAAATTTAAAAATGGAGTATTCTAGAGAAGCGATCGATAGACAAAAAAAAATACAAGATATGAAAAATGCTTGAATTATTTGTTATGCAAACAATTATAATGGAAAACAAGACATATCTAAAATAATAGAAATAAATTCAGAAAAATATAAAGATGTTGAGTATTTAATGGAAAATTGAGCAATTTGAGAATTTAAAACTGCTGGTAGAATTATATCAAGTAGATGAATGGGAAAACTCGTTTTTGGAAAAATCAGAGATTTTTCTTGAGATATTCAAATCTCTTTTATGAGAGACAAAGTAATTTTTAATACTTGAAAAGAATTAGTTGAAAATATCATTATAGAATGAGAAGAAAAATCAGCATTTAAAATCGCTGAAAAATTTTGCCAAGTTTGAGATTATATTTGAGTAATTTGAGATTTATTTTTGACAAAACACTGAGAATTAACACTTTTTGTAAAAGAATTTCAAGTTTTATCAAAAGCTGTAAGACCACTTCCAGAAAAATTTCATGGATTATCTGATGAAGAAACAATTTATAGACAAAGATATTTACAATTAATTACTGATGATGAAGCTTATGATAGGTTTTTATTTAGAAGTAAATTTGTGAAATCACTTAGAGATTTTTATGATAAAAATAATTTTATAGAAATAGAAACTCCGGTTTTATGAAATAGTGCTTCTTGAGCTCGAGCAAAACCTTTTACTACATTTCATAATGATTTTGAAGAAGATTTTTACTTAAGAATTGCTCCAGAAGTAAATTTAAAAAAAGCTACTGTTGGTAGATTTGAAAGAGTTTTCGAAATAGGAAAACAGTTCAGAAATGAAGGTTCAGACCCAAGCCATATGCAAGAATATACTTCTGTAGAACATTATGCCGCTTGGTGGAATTTCGAAGATAATATGAGATTTACAAAAGAAATGTTTGATTATATTTTTTCAGATTTGAAATTAAATCCAAAAGTAAATATAACAGATAGAAATGGTATTGTAAAAGAAGTTGATTTCTCTCGCGAATGGGAAAAAATAGATTATATAGAGTGAGTAAAAGATGTTACTTGAATAGATGTTTCTACTTATAATTCTTGAGATGAAGCTATTTTAAAAAAAGATATAGAAAAAGCTTGAGTAAAAATAGAATGAATTGAAAAAATGTGATTAACTACTATGATAGATTATTTATATAAAAAAGCTTTAAGACCAAGTATAGTGTGACCTGCTTTTGTATATAATTATCCTAAAAATATGCAACCTTTAGCTAGAGTAAATGATGAAAATCCAAAAATAGTAGAACAATTTCAACTTGTTATAAATGGTTGGGAAATTTTAAAAGCATATAGTGAACTTGTAGATCCAGTTGAACAACAATCAAATTTTGATGCTCAAGCTAAATATTTGGCTCAGTGAGATGAAGAAGCCACAGCTCCAGATAATGATTTTGTACTTGCTATGGAATATGGAATGCCTCCTCAATCAGGTTGGTGAATGTGAGTTGATAGAATTATTGCTCTAATTACTGGACAACAAAATTTAAGAGATACTGTTTTATTTCCTCTTATGAAAAGTAAAAAAGAAAATATTTGAGAATAATCTTAAAAAAGCCTGTAAAAATACAGGCTTTTTATTGACTTTTTTTACTAAATAATTATAAATATTTCTTATTTTAAAAATAAATAATTATTTTATGAATAATTTATGACATAACTGATTTCAAATTTTAGATTCTTTAAGTAAAAAACCTAGAGCTTGATGGATTAGAAAAGAAGTATGAATTCCTTTAATTTTATGTGAATCAGTTTTGGAACATTCTTTAAATGTAGAAAGAGCTTGTAAATCTTTAATTTTGTGAGATTTTCAAAAAATAGATAATAAAATTTCTTTTTCAGATATGTGAAAATATCACGATATATTAGAATATGATATGCCTGATATAACTCCTCATTGTTGAATTTCTAATGAAGAAAAACTAAAAATGG
>JAQVPN010000093.1 GCA_028702055.1 Candidatus Altimarinota bacterium
ACAAAAGCTTTTTTAAAATCTCATGAAATAAAAAAAGCTTTGAGTCTATCAATTCTATAATCTTTTAATTGTGCTATATAAGACCAAAATAAAGTTTTTTGAATTAGCGGTAAAATCGAAAGTAAAATTATTATTGTTATCATTGCTTAATGTTTATTTATATATTTTTATTATATATTTTTTTATAAAATTGCAAAAAATAAACCTTATCAAATGATAAGGTTTATTAAAAATTTATCAATACAATTCACTATGAGTTCAAATATCTATAAAATCCACAAATTCATATTTATTCTCTCAATATTCTCTGAAGATTGCTCTATAATCTCAAGTTATATTTATACTTCTAAATCATAGGTATTTTTAGTCTAATGAATGATTATTTAAAGATTTATCAAATGGATATTTTTGAAATAATCTAAAATTATCTTTAAATTTTATTTGTATTTTTTTATCTAGTTTATTATAAGATTTATCAAATTTTTTCTTAAATTTTACTATCATACTATTTTCTATCTAAAAAACTAATAGATTCTTCAACTCATATAAAAGGTCAGTAAGTTTCATCACTTTCATTATAAAATCTTTTTTCTATTTCTTCTTTTGATAATCATTTTAATCTATTAAATTCTCTTTTTTTAGGAATAAAAGAACTTGTTATTTTGTCATAATTAATTTTAGTTCAAAAAGTTTTTACAATACTTTCAGGAACATTTTCAATAGTTATAGTTGCCATAATTTGATAAATTAAGTTTTATTATAATTTTATTATATGAGATTTTACATTTTTGCAATAAAAAATAATCTACAAAATTTTATAGATTATTTTTATTTTTAAAATCCAGCAATTTTTGCCTGTTGAGCAATTTCTTGGTCTGATAATGCACGATTATAGATTTTAACATCATCTATGATTCAATTAAAAGTACATCAAGCTGGTATATTTGGAAATGTATTTCATAATCAACAAGATTCAGGTGTATAATTAGAAGATCAAAAATGAAAAATACTTCAAGTCAATGAAAAAGAACTTAAATTAGTATTTACATTATTAGATGAGTTAAAAACTCAGTTTATATATAAACTCATTTTAGCATTATTTTCTCATAAAATAGTATTAATTTGTGCTACGGTTATATAATAAATTTTATTTTTTTGAAAATTAAAATTATTTAATGATTTAGCTTGTTGAAATGAACTTTTATATGCATAAAATCAGTTTTTATCTTCAACTAAAGCTAATCTAATTTTATCACTAAAATAATCATATAAAAAGTTTCTAGCAAAAATATCATTATCACTTCAGGGATAATTACTTGAAAAATTAGGTTTAAATAACATACTTACTGTCATAGATTTTTCAATTCATTGAATATTTCAACTTGTTTGTAATGCAGAATCAAAATCAGTAATAAATGCTGATTTTTGTCAATTTATAGAATTTCATGTTTGAGTTTTTGTAATATAAATAGCATTGTTATGGTTTTTTAGAGTTGTTCAACTTAATATATTAATGTCATTGCTTGCTAAATTTTTAGGATATCAATCATTTCATAATCAACAACTTTGTCAACTACACAAAGTTTCCATATCCCAGTATCAAACTAAACTAGAATCATAATCTTTTAAACTCATTTTATATTTTGCTGTACAAGTTCATGAATTGCTTGTTACTAAGTTTGTTCATCAGTCTATTACAAAACATACATTTGGATCAAATATTCAACTATTTGTATTTACACTTCATGTTATTGTTATCAAACTTGGTAAACTTGGATCAAATGCATAATTTCATTTCACATATGCTTTTGTTTGTTCTGCATAAGCTTGATTTGTAAAATTATTATATGAAATAGCATTTTCTAAATCTGCTCATATTTGATAATAATTTCAGTTTCATGAAATTGAATATACATATTCCTTATTTGTTTTTGGATCTTTTACTTCATTTGTTAATTTTAATGTTGATGATACTGATTTTCAAATAGTTCATTGTTTTATATATGATCCAGTTCATCAGCTCAAAGTAAGAGCATTATCTGGATTTGGAAGATTTGAGTTTAAAGTAGAAAACATATCAATTCAACTTTGAATAGATTTTATTGTTACTACTCTAGCAGTATCTCTTGCATCTGAAACATAAGAAGAATAACTCATAAATCATATTGTTCGCAGTATTGCCAATATTGTTATTACTATTATTAATTCTACCAAGGTAAATGCTGATTTTTTCATAAGATGAAAATAAATAAATAATTTTACTAAAAGATTTTACTTGTTTTTATATTTTTGCAAATTAAAAAAGAAACTTCCGTTTCTTTTCTTAAACTCATCTCATACTTAATTGAACTTTATTTTTTTCTAAATCAATTCATACAACTCTTACTTTTTTCTTTTCTCATACTTTTACAAAATCCATAGGATCTTTTACAAAAGTATCAGCAATTTCTGAAATATGAACAAGTCAATCATTTTTCAATCAAATATCAACAAAAGCACCAAAAGCAAGAACATTTCTAACAACTCAATTCAAAATATCTCATTCTTTTAATTCTTTTATATCAAGTTTTTTTCCTACTTCCATATGTGTAGAATTCACTCTTGGATCAGCTCAAATAGCATTGTATGATTCCCAAATAAATCTTATTGTATCTTTATTTACATCAGAATAAATAGCTGTCAAAGCATTTTCATTTTTATCAAAATCTAGTGCTCTAATATTATTTTCTATAACATATTTTGCTAATTCATATTGTTCTGGATGAATATTTGTATTATCAAATTTTTCTTTTGAATCTGGAACTCTAAGAAATCAGGCAGCTTGTTCATAAGCCTTTGCTCATAGAACTTTTACTAAATCTTTTCTAGATTTATAAGGTCTTTTTTCATATACTTTTTTTGCACTTCTTTTGTCAAAACCTGAAATATAATTTAATACATAAACAGAAGCAATATTTACATTTACTCAAACTTCATTTACTGTATCTTCAACAGTATTTGCTAATTTTTCTTCTAATTTTTTTTCTGCAATATCATGTTGATACATTCATACTCATATACTAGAAACTGGAACTTTTACAAGTTCTGATAATGGATCTATATATCTTCTTCAAATTGAAATTGTTCATCTATCTGTAGTATCTAATTCTGGAAATTCTTCTGCGGCTAATTTTGATGCACTATAAACTGATGCTCCAGATTCATTTACTATTACGATTTTTTTATTTGATACTTTTTGCACAAGTTCCACAGATTCATTTGATGCTGTTCAATTTCCTATAACTATGATTTCAAAATTATGTTTAGCTTCTAATTTTTTAATTTTTTCCATAGCTTCAGCTTGGCTTTCTAAAAATATCTTTGAAAATTCTATAGGATTTCATCCTTCGTCCAAAACTACGATTTTGCAACCAGTTCTAAATCATGGATCTATAGCCATGATTTTTTTAGAATAATCAGGTTTTGTCATCAAAAGGGCAGCCAAATTTGTTTGAAAAGTTCTAATAGAATCATCTTCAGCTACTTCCGTAAGCATTCATCTTATTTCATTTTCAAGTGAACCAAACAAAGCTTCGAATCATTTTTTTATAGCTTCAGATAATTCAGGAATAATTTCTCAAGAAGAAAAATTTTTCTTTACTAAATCTAAGGATTCATCTGTTTTTTCAATTTTTACTCATAAAATTCAAAGGTTTTCTCATCTGTTCATTGCTAAAGTTTGATATGGTTTTACTCTAGAAATTGAAACAGAAAAATCAGCATAAATATCAAATTTTTTGATTTCTCATTTAGTTTTTTCATTTAATTTTTCAAGTGCTTTTTCTCATTTTATTTTTGAAATAATTAAACCTGACTCAAGTAAATATTCTCTTAGTTCATCTCTAATAATTGCATTCACAACTATTTCTCGAGCAATTATTTCTTGGCTTCATTCTATAATTTCTTCTTCTGGATAAAGAGCTAGTAAATCAGAAGGAATAATAAAAGCTTTATTTTCTTTTATCCTATCAGCAACTACTTGAAATCATTTTTCTATAGCAAGCATTGCTTTTGTTTTTTTCTTAAGTCTATAAGGAGTATAAATATCTTCAACTTCTTTCAGAGTTTTTGCATTCACGATATTTTCATATAATTCTGGAGTCATTTTCCCTTGTTCTTCAATTCAGTTTATTGCTGTAAGTTTTGCTTTGTATAGATTTTCTTCTTTCTTTTGCATATCAATAATATCTCTTATCATCACTTCATCCAGATTTCCAGTTCTTTCTTTTCTATATCTAGCAATAAAAGGAACAGTAGCTCCTTCATTAAATAACTTTAATGTATTTTGAACTTGTCGCAAATTCAAATTAAGTTCTAAAACAATTTTTTCAATATTTTTTTCTAACAT
>JAQVPN010000094.1 GCA_028702055.1 Candidatus Altimarinota bacterium
TTCTGATATGTGATGGCAATGATGAAATTCTTATTGAATATTACCTGGATGAGTATGAAAGATTAACTATTATCAAGAGGTTTTGCAAATGAAAAATTTAAATCATTCACTTATAAAATGACAAGCTTGATCAAATTCTGATATTTCAGATCAAAATCCATCTTATTTTTATTGATGGTATTGGTCAACTCATGGTTATTTTAATAATATTTATACTTGAACAGATGATATTATTGATACTTGAGATTCTAATATGCCTACATATATAGATTATAAATATTGAAAATGAAGAGTTTTAGCAACTATGCAAACTCTAGAATTTGGATATACATATTTATGAAAAAAAGAAATTTTAAGAAATGAATTTTTAATAATAAAAAATTATAAAAGACCTTCATTATCAACAAATATTCCAGATACTCCAATAGTAAATATAAATTATAATTGATATGAATATTGAAATACAAATATTTGAGTTCCAAGTACTCCAACTTATAGTCCAGATTTATGAGATCCAGTAAATATATCTAATTGAAATTTTGATTATTCAAACACTTTACTATCATTAAAATGAGTTTGAATAAATTATGATTTTAAAATAAAATACTCCGTTCAAGTAAGCTATGAATGAAATATTTGATTTAATTGGAGTCATAATCATAACTTGATGATTTATGAATGAAATTCTTGAAGTTTAATATTACTAGATGAAAACTTTAGTCCTAAAGAATTTAAAAAAATATGAGAAACTAATTATAGAAATGAATCTCTAAGAGCTACATTATCAAAAGAAGATAATTTATATAAAATAGTATTTGATAACTGAAAAAAATATTATTTTAATGATATAAATAAAATATCAAAAATAGAAGATAAAAATGGAAATGCTTTAACATATTTTTATGATGAAGATAAAAAATTAGTTAAAACTATAGATACTTTATGAAAAGAAATAAACTATATCTATAATGCTGATTCTAGACTTATAAAAATAACTACTTCAAATAATGACGAAATAGATTTTACTTACGATGAGAATAAGGATTTAGTAAATATAAAAACTTGAAAAAATTGAAATTTCAAAGAAATAAAATTTGAATATATTTCTGAAAATGCAAATGATAAACTAAACCATAATATTACAAAACTAGTTGATTCAAAATGACAAACTTATGTAGAAAATACATATGATGAAAATGACAGAGTAATTAGTCAAAAATATTGAAATGGAACAGTAAATTATGCATACAATCTTGATGTAAATTGAAAAGTAATAAAAAATAATGTAATAAATAGAAATTGAGTAAAAACTGAGTATCTTTTTGATAAAAATTGAAATACTATTTCAAGAAAAGTAGAAACAGATAATTGAATTATAGAATTCAAATATGAATATGATGAAAATGGAAGACTTACAAAAGATATTAATCCAAACTGAAAAATCATAGAATATTCTTATGATTCTTTATGAAGACTTCTATTACAAAAAGAAATATGAGAATATGAAAAAATTACTAGATATGAATATGAATGAAATTTTGAAACTCCAATAAAAACAACAAAATCAAATGGACTTGTTATAGAAAATAATCTTGATGAGAAATGAAATGTTATTAAAACAAAAGTTTTTAATTGAAATGAAATTCTAGAAACAACTTATGAATATAATAATATGTGACAACTTGTAAAAACTATAAATCCAAATTGATTAAAAACTAGTTTAGAATATCAAAATGGAAATTTAGTAAAAATATCAAAAAAAGATTCATCATTATTAGCTATATTTTCTAGTAGTCTTGATACAAGTTTTACTTATGATAATGCTTGAAATATTTTATCTGTAACAGATGCAAATTGAAATACAAAAAGTATAAATTATAATGAATTTAATCAGATAATAAAAACAATTAGTTCGGAATGAATTATAAACTCTTTTGAATATGACAATAATTGAAATCAAATTAAACAAAATCAAAAAGTTGATAATAATGATGTAAATATTAGTAAAACTTATGATATTTTAGATAAAATTATTGAAATAAATACTCCTATCTCAAAAGATAAAACTTCTAAAACAAAATATGAATATGATAACAATGAAAATATCAAAAAAATCATATATTCAAATTGAAGTGTTAAAGAATTTTTCTATAATGAATTTGATAAACTAACAAAAACTATTTTTGAATGAATTGAAATAAATTATGTTTATGATAATGCTTGAAATATAACAAAAATTATAGATGCAAAATGAAATTCAAAAACTCTAAAATATGGTTTATTTAATCAAGTTATTAAAATAACAGATGAATTAGGAAATATTACAAATTTAACTTATGATCTTTCTTGAAATGTTATAGAAATTGAAGTTTTAAGTAATAATTGAAAATTGCTTTCAAAACAAGAAAAAGATTATGATTTATTTGGAAACACTATTAAAAAAATTATTTATAATTTAGAACAAAATTCTCAAATTACTACAAATTATAAATATGAAAAATGACTTTTAACTGAAACAGTAGATTCTAAATGAAATAAAACAGAAATTAAATATGATGTATTTTGAAGAACTTTAGAGATAAAAGATGTTCTTTGAAATAAGCAAACATTTGAATACGATAAAAATTCAAATATTACAAAAAAATCAATTATAAGTAATACTTGAAAAACTCTAAATACATATTATTTTTATGATAAAGATAATAGACTTATTTGAGAAAAATCAGATAATGATGTTTTGAAAGGATATATTTATAATTCTTTAAATCAAATTACAAGAGTTATAGATAAAAACTGAAATAAAACAGATTTAGAATATAATTATCTTTGAAAAGTTACAAAAAAAACTCAGTATGTTAATTGAAATTCTATTTCTACAATTTATACTTATGATGATAATCAAAACTTAACAAGTATAACAGATTGAAATGGGAATAAAACTACTTATGTATATGACTTATTTAATAGACTTATAAAAGAAATCTATAGTGATACAAAAGAAATAAATTATGAATATGATTCACTTGGAAATGTAATTAAAAAAACTGATCCAAACTGAAATATTATATCAAATACTTATGATAATCTAAATAGATTAGCAGAAAGAAATATTATTTTATGAATTTGAGTTTCTTGAATAGTAAAAGAAAATTATGTTTATGATGATTTATGAAGATTAATGAACTCAAAAAGTATAGATAATGAATGAAAAACTATTGAAACAAGTTTCACATATAATTCACTAAATCAGTTAATAAGTGAAACAAATAACTGAAAAACAATTAAGTATGAATATGATTTAAATTGAAATTTAGTAAAAACTATTTATCCAAGCTGAAAAATTGTAGAAAAATCTTATGATGAAATAAATAGACTTAAAAATATTAATACACCTCACCCTAGCCCTCTCCTTACAGGCGAGGGAACAAAAGGAATAAATATTGATTATAATTACTTGTGACTTGAACTTGTAAATCAAATAAATCGAAATACTACTAAAACAAACTATTCTTATGATAATCTATGAAGATTACAAGAATTAAAAAATATTTCTATTGAAGAATTTAAAAAATGAAAAAATACTTCAACACAAGAAAATATTATAAATAGTTTAACTTTTTCATATGATAATATCTGAAATATTAAATCAAATTGACTTGAAAACTATAATTATGATGAAATTTCAAGACTAATAAATGTAAATATTCCAGATACAAATACAAAAAATGATAGAAAAAATATAGAAGTAAATACAAGTTATATTTATGACAATGTATGAAATAGAGATTCAGTAGAACAAACAACTACTTGGGAAACTAAAAAGGGTAGAGATATAGAGAAAACAAAAATAGCAGATTATACAAATAATTCTTTAAATCAATATACAAGCCTAGAAAGTTATCAAGAAAAAGATGAAAACGATAATAAGAAAAATAAAGTAAAAAACTTCTTATACGACAATAACTGAAATCTTATACAAGATAATAAACAAAAATATTTCTATGATTATAGAAATAGATTAGTAAAAGTAGAAGGATTAACAAATAGAGATGAAAAACATAATCATCATGATAGAGATGAAAAAGAAACAAAGATTATTGCAAAATATTCTTATGATACTTTATGAAGAAGAGTAGAAAAAATAGTTTATGAAGATAGAGAAGAAAACGAAGTTATAAAATATACTTATACTTGAAATAATGCAATACTTGAAGAAACTTTTGAACAAGAAAAAGATAAATTGAAACTAGAAGAAACAAAAGAAAATATATATTCAAACACTATTGATGATATTTTAGCAAGTATTATAACAAAAGATTGAAAATCTAAACTTTATTACTATACTAAAAATCAATTATTAAGTATAACAGCAAATACAGATGA
>JAQVPN010000095.1 GCA_028702055.1 Candidatus Altimarinota bacterium
ATAGCTGAATCTGTGATTTTTATTCAGTGATGAGTTTCGTATTTATCTTTAATTCATCTCAAAATAGTTAGTGCATCATCACGATTTGGTTCATCTACTATTACTTGTGCAAATCTTCTTTCTAGTGCAGGATCTTTCTCTATATATTTTCTGTATTCGTTTATAGTTGTAGCTCAGATTAGATGAAGTTGTCATCTTGCTAAACTCGGTTTTAATAAATTTCAAGCATCGCCTTGTCATTCTTGTGCTCAGGCTCATACAATAGTATGTATTTCATCTATAAAAAGTATAATATTTCAATCAGATTTTTCTACTTCTTTAATTACAGCTTTTAGTCTTTCTTCAAATTCTCATCTATATTTTGCTCCAGCGATTAGGGCTCACATATCAAGAGTAATAAGTCTTTTTCAAACTAAATTATCTGGAATATCTCTTTCAGCGATTTTACGAGCAATTCACTCAACTATCGCAGTTTTACCAACTCATGGATCTCAAACTAATACTGGATTATTTTTAGATCTTCTTGAAAGTATTTGAATAGCTCTTCTGATTTCTTCTTCTCTTCAGATTACTGGGTCTATTTTTCACTTTCTTGCAAGTTCAACTAAATCAATTCAGTATTTTTTCAAAGCATTTAATTTATTTTCTCCATCATTATCTTCTATAGTTTCCCCATTTCTCATTTTTTCTATTATTTCTTTTGTAGAATTAAAATTAAGTCCAAAAGTTTTTAGTAAATCTATAGTTTTAGTGTCAGCTTTTTTGAATAATGCCAAAAATAAATGTTCTTCCGTGATAAATTTATCTTTCATATTAGTTGAAATTTTCTCAGCTTCAGAAAATACTTCACTTAATTCTCTTGAAATAGCTAACTGATAAATCCCATCAATTTTAGCTAATTTTTCTCTTTCTCATTTTATTGCATTTAAAAGTAAATCTTTATTTACTCATAAATCAAGTAATATATCTTTTATTATGGAATCCTCAGCTTTTAGCATAGATTCAAATAAATGAAGAGGATGAATTTGAGGATTTTGGCTTTTGTTAGCTAAATCTTGAGCTTCTTGGATTCTTGTAGAAGCACTTATTGTAAATTTTTCTATATTCATAATTTTAAAAATTAATAAATAAATTAGCACATAGATATTATATGTGCTAATAAATAAAAGTCAAAAGATTTTTTTTTGTTATCTATTAATTAATGATTTTGACTTTTATTTATTTTTTGCTAAAATATCTACCAATATAAAATAATATTTTGAAATATGATTCTTTGAATAATTGTTGCTATAATAATGTTTTCTGTAATAATTTTAGCTCATGAATATGGACATTTTAAAACAGCTAGAATTTTTTGAGTAAAAGTCTATGAATTTGGTTTATGAATACCACCAAGAGCTAAAAAAATAAAAATGGATAAATACTGAACTATTTATAGCTTAAATTGGCTTCCTTTATGATGATTTGTTAGATTAGCTTGAGAAAATATTCATACATTCAAAATTTATGATGAAGATGGAAATTTATTTAATAATGAAGATTTAGAAAAACGAATTAGAGAATGAAAAAAAATTTATGATGATAGATGAGAAGAAATACCAGTTTGAAATGTAGAAGAAATAAAAAGTTTACTAGATGAAAATAATTCACCTTCTTCTTTACTTAATAAAAAAATTTGGCAACAAGCAATTGTTATATTAGCTTGAGTTACAATGAATTTTTTACTCGCAATAATAGTATTTTCAATACTATTTTTTGTTTGAGTTAAACCGATTTGAATAAATACAAAAATAGATACTTCTTTAGATATAAAAATAATTCCTACTATAGAACAAGCAAAGAAAGATTGATTTATAGTAAAAAAAGAATGAGTTCTTCTTTATCCTATAAAATGAAGTATTGCATCAAAATCAAATTTAAAAGAATGAGATATTGTTTATGAAGTATATACTTGTAAAGAAAATGTACTTGATTTTGTTGAATGTAAATCTTGAGAAAAACCACAAATAAATAAAATTAATAAAACTTCAGATTTAATTAATATTATAAAAAATAATGCTTGAAAAAAAGTAGCTTTTTATGTAAATGCTTGAACAATGGAATCGGATTGAGTAAAATGATTTGTTTGATGACAATTTATTTCTGTAAATATTCCAGAAAGTTGAAAAATATGAGCTTATATTTGAGATAATCTTGAACTAAAAAAGGATTTTGTATATAAATTTTCTATACTTGATTCTATAAAACAGGGAACTATAGAAACATATAATCAAAGTTTATTAACATTTAAAGCTTTAGGAATATTATCTAGAAAAATTTTTAATCCAGAAAATCGACAAGAAAGAACTGAGGCTATAAATTCTGTTTCAGGACCAGTTTGAACAGTAAATGTTATAGCAAAAATAGTTCCAGAATGATTAAGTGTTATATTAATTATTTGAGCGATTATCAGTATAAATTTAGGTATTTTTAATTTACTTCCTATTCCAGCACTTGATTGATGAAGATTTTTATTTCTTTCTATAAATTGAATTGTTCAAAAAATATTTTGAAAAAAAGCTATAAATGAAAGATTAGAAGCAATAATTCATACTTGATTTTTTGTATTTTTGATTTGATTAAGTATAATTATAGCTTATAATGATATCACAAAAATAATTAATAATTAAAAAATTTCATGAAAATTTCAGTAAATTCTTTAGAATTTGATATAAATGATTTTAAAAAAGAAACTTTAGGAATATTAGAAACAAAAATATTAAAAGATATAATGGATTATGTAAATAATTTACTTTGACCTTTAGAACATCATTATTATCATCATTATGAACATACTCTTGAAGTTATGTATAGATCTCTTTATTTATGACAAAAAGAAAATTTATCTCAGAGTGATTTAGAATTACTTGCTATAGCTTCTCTTTTTCATGATACAGGTTTTATAATACAATATGATAAAAATGAACTTATTTGAGCTTGAATTGCTAAAAATTATTTAAATTCAATACTTTTTCCAAAAGAAAAAATTCATATAATTGAAAAATTAATTGAAGCTACAATTGTAGAAAGACAACCAGATAATTTACTTGAATCTATTATAAAAGATGCGGATACTGATAATTTAGGAAGAATTGATTTTTTTGATAAATGAGCAAGACTTAAAAAAGAAATTGAAACTATAAAAAATATAAAAATATTAAATCCTGATTGGTATCATTATTCTTTGAAATTTTTAAAATCACATAAATTTTATTCTAATTCTGAACTTGTAGAAAGAGAACAAATAAAAGAAGAAAATATATGAAAATTAGAAGAAATGAATAAATAAAAAGAAATCCTTACAAATTTTGTAAGGATTGTTTTTTTAGTTTCTAAATCAAATACTAAAATTACTTGGCCATGCCGCAAATAATCACCATCAACATCATCATAATCATCGTCAAATATAACTAGTTCAAATATAATTTCGAGGAAATGTTATATTTGAAGTTTTATAATTAGTTAAAGTTGAATTCCAATTTGTAGAATAAGTTGACCGATTTCGAGATGAAGTAATTGAATTATTATATATTTGAAAGAAATTATTATAATTAGTATCACAAGAAGTCCATATAAAATCTATTCAATTTATTTTATATCAAAGTTTATTTGTATTATAAACTGGAATTAATATATTTCATCACGACAAAGTAAAAGTTTTTTTTGTATTTCAAGAATTTGGTTTAATTACAGCATATTGTGTTCAATAATATATTATAATTTCATTTATTTCTTTAGTTAAACTAGTTATATAATTATTTTCATTGGGATAAATAGTCCATCATCCTCAATCATTAGTCATATCACAATAAACTTGAAAAGCTCGATTTATATTTGGTTTTATCCAATAAACTCAATTTCAAACATTTCATCACTTAGTTAATATATCCAAACAAGATAATCCTGGATTTATGCTTGAAGATCATATTTGTACACAAGAAGTTCCATTCCAAGCATAATTTGTATTACAATTGAAATCACATGTAGATTGACTTGCTCACCAACTAGTAGTAGGAGTCCATATTGTTCAATTCCAAGTTTGAGTATATGTTGTTGCTGTAGTCGCTGTAGCACTACTTGGAATAGTTCATCAACAAGTAGCAATTTGAGTATTTGCTGAACAAGTTCCAGCAACAGAAGAATTAGAAGAAATAGAACTAGGTCAATTAGTAGAAACAGAACAAGTATAATTAGTTCTAGATATAGTTAAATTATTACAATTTGTTCAATAATTAGCAGTAACAGAGAAATTTCAACTGGTATCAGCAGTTGTAGTTTTTCAACAAATATTTACAGTAGCTCAGTTTCA
>JAQVPN010000096.1 GCA_028702055.1 Candidatus Altimarinota bacterium
ATATTTTTTTTCATCAATTAACTAAATTTATTCAATCATAAATAATTGAATTATCTATATCTATTCTATATTTTTCATCAATTTTATCAATTAATTCAATTAACTGACTTAAAAAATAACTATTTTTTTCATCTTCTGAAATATTTTTTACTTTTTTGTATGAGACATAAATTTTTGATTTTCCATTTGTTTGATAATATTTATTGTTAATTTCTGAAACAAAATTTAACCAATTATCCGAAAAATTTAATGGTATTTTACTTTGATTATTTTTGTAAATATCATATTCAATAAAAATGTGAAATATTTTATTATTTATTTCATCTAATCTAAACCATTCATAATCTGTATTTTTTCTTTCATGAATATCACGATGTATAATTTTAGGTCAACGCAATACTCAATTTTGATTAATTTTATATATTACATTTGCGTTCTTATAATCATCAATAATTTGATAACAATCTTCACATGTAAATAATGATTCTTCCATAAATAAAAAATTATTAAATAATTCAAAGCCTTTTAAAAAATATCTTATTTCTTAGTTCAGCATTTTTAACTAATTTGCTATAACTTATAATTTCAATATATAATCCATATGCTGGTAAAAATCAAAAATATCAATCTCAATCAGGTGCTAAAGTTAATGATTGTTGCTTAGCAAAGTCTTTTATTTTATCAGTAATATCAGCAATAATATATCAATATGCAGGAGTCTTTTCATCTGCTTTTATTTTTTCAAATCAATCAGGGGTTTCATATTTTCATGCTTTTATATCTTCTAAATATTTAGCTATTTGTATTATAGGATTTTCATCTTCACCATAAGAAGTTCTTTTTGGTCTTTTAAATTCAAATATCGTTATAGGGTTTGTTTCTGAATTATCTCATAATCTATATGATTCTGGGACATCAAACATAATTAAATCTGGCTCTTTATTAGATTTATCTTTTAACTTGCTTTTCCTTTTTGAAATTTTTTTATCAGAAGCAATATAATGAGAAAATACTAATCTTTCATCTAATAACCATAAATTATGATCCTCATAATTAGTATCTGACGAATCTCTTCACATTGGATATATAACATTATGAACTTCCTCTTCTAGAGAGACACTTCAGTCTTCATTTCTTCTTAGTAAATCTATTAAAAAATCTAATACTAATCTCCTATTTACAATATAATGAATCAAATCACTCTTAGCATTATTTGAGACTTTTGAAATAATTTCACTTCTTTTCTTTTCATCAAAACTTATATTTCATTCTCTCAAAGATAAAATTTCTTTATTTGTTTCCTGCTCTATTTTAAATTTAAGTTTTTGTAACTCTAGTTCCATTTCTGTTTCTCATAAAGAGTATCAAAAATTCGTATAATCAAAACTATTTATATATGGTTTGTGCCAAAAAGCCTTATTATTTATATATTCTTTTATTCTCTTAATTTTTTTATCTTTTCTAAAATTATATTCGTCTTTAAAAATTTGTTTAATTATTTCTATAGATTTATTATATATTTCATCTTTTTTAAAAGCTCATATTTCTGTTTTTTTATTTTCAAAATCAAATCATTCTCTATCATGTAGAACAGTTTCATTTAAATAATTTCATAATACATATGCTTTTATAACATAATCTTTATTTGTAATATTTCATTTTTCATCTTTAACTTCATCTGAAAATCATTCAGAAAATTCAGGAATAAATAAATCTAATTTTTCATCCTCAACTACTCTATTATCTGCAACAAAATTTAATGTACTTGAAGAATCACTAAAATAAACCTTAAATAATTTAATAGTAAAATTTTCTTTATATTCTTTTTCTCAAATATTTTTTTCTAGTATAAAATCTTTACTATCTAATAACTGAATTTCTTTATATTTATCTAAATACTCATTTAAAATTATTTGATCTTTCTCATCCTTTAAAATTATTTGTGGACAAATATAATTATCTGCTACAAAGTAAACTAAAAGTTTTTCAAATAACTTTCTAGCTATAGTTTTTAATTGTTTATCTAAACTTCAGATATATTGTCTTCTAATTTTAAAACTAATAGTTGTAGAATTTTCTTTTTCTGATAGATTTTCTAATAAATAAGGATTATTAATTATTTCATCATCATCAGTAAAATTAAAAGATCTATTATAAAATTTAGATTCTTCACTAAAAAAACTTGAAATAGATATATCTTCAAAAAATTTTAAGAAAGTTAATCTTCAAAATCATTTTCATCATTTATCAATTTTATGTTCAGTATGAATTTTATCAAATGATTCAAAATTATCATTATTAAATCAAATTCAATTATCAATAACTTTAATTGATTTTATTTCAGATAATTTATCAATAGTCTCCTGCTCAAACCTTTCAAGCTCAATAATAATTTTTCAATTATTATTATTTCAAAGTTCTTCTATTCAATGAATTCAATTAACAATAGCTTCAACTAAAGAAGTATAAATTCATACTTTTTTAGTATTTATTTGAACATAAGTTTTAATATTTATTGATGTCATAAATATAATTTTAAAAATTAATCTAATTCTTCTTTTAAATCACTAGCAATTCTTATTATCATATTAAATATTCTTTTATAATCAGTAAGCGAATTTTCATTATCTTTTCAATTTAATAAAAATTCTGTTAATGATTCTGATATATTTATAAGTGCCAGAAATGGCAAGTCTTTACAAGCATAGTAAGTAGAAAAATCAGTATTTGTAATTATTGTAATTATCTTTTTACCTGAATCATAATTCCATAATTTTGGTCATTTTTCTGATCCTATTGAATCAAAAATGTGTGTAAATGATAAATTTTGTCATGCAAAATCTATATGCAAAATCTTATTATCAGATCTTTTTTCAGTTGAATATTTTTCAAATTGTATTTCATTTATATGAATTTCTTTATCTTCATCTTCATGTATTATTCTAGATTGTACATTATTTTCAGGTAATTTTTTATTGATTTTTTCTTCAGGAAGTTTTGATACTACTTGTTTTATTGCTTCAGATGTTTTAGCTTCCCAAGTTTCTGTTTGATCTTTTACCTGTCATGTTAATAGTTCTTCTCATTTTTTCTTTCTAGCTTCAGCAACGATATCTTTTAATTCTAATTCCATTAAAGTTTCAACACTTTTATATTGATCACTTTCTTTTTCAAATGATTTCTTATTATGTGTTACTGGAACAAAATCTAAATGTAATTCTCAATAGATTCTAGCCACTGTAGGATGAGCTGAAAATCAAATTTTATTGAATGGAATTATAAGTCTATTATTTCTATATGTCTGTAATCAATAAAATCATTTTTGAGATGAATCTTTCATAAGACCTACCCATCATGTGATGTTTCAATAAGTAGTATCAATTTCAATTTCTTTACGAGTTCATTCTGATAATTCAGGAACTTTTTTAAATACTCTATCTCAATTTACTTTTATAGTAATTTCATCTAGATAATGTCAGAATCTTACTTGTATGTCTTCTTTTAGTCTTTTATCAGCTGTTGCAATAGTTTTTGATTTTAAATCTGTAATTTCAATTACCGTATAATGTTTATCTGATTCCATTTCTCTATCTGTAACATCAATTTCCCAAGAATCATCTTTTAACCATTTTTCAGTTTCAAAAATTACTTTATACTCTTTATCTTCTCACAATTTTTTTGAAATAACTTTAAAGGATTTTCAAAGTGATAAACATGAAGTTTTTAATCACAATCAAAATTCTCATAATTTTCATTCTTTACTTGATCTTGCAAGAATTACTGCATTTTTTATTTCTTCAAAATTCATTCAAATTCATCTATCAGCAATAGTAATTTTATCAGAATATAAATTTATGGATATTTCCATTCAATTATCTACTCTAGCATCAATAGAGTTATCTATTAATTCAGCAAGAGCTTGAGGTACACTATATCAAGATGATCACAACTTTGGAAATAAAGTTTTATCAGGAGTTATATCAATTTTAACCATATACAATTTTTATTAAAAATAAGATTCTATTTCATCTTCATTTACAACTTTTTTTTCTTCAAGTTGTAAATTTCAAGACATATGTTTTTCAAACATATCTAGAACATTAGATAAAGCTAGTTTAAATTCATCAAACTTATTCATAGAGATACTTACTCATTTTTTACCATATCAAGTGTAAGTTTCAGTTTCTACCCATTCTCTTATCTGAAAACTATTATTTCAATTATAAGTACTTATATAAAGCTTATATTTTCAAACTATTCAATACTCTTTAATTTCATAATCTTTTGGAATATCTGATATTATTTGTTTTAATTCTTCTAATTGATCAGG
>JAQVPN010000097.1 GCA_028702055.1 Candidatus Altimarinota bacterium
TAAAGTATTTTTGTAAATCTTTTTCTTACTGGATTAGATTTTATCATTATTTCTCGTCAGTATCTGATTATAAATTTCATGTATTTTTAAGTTAGTTTTATTTGTGGGAGTGATTATATGAAAAAAGGGAAAATTTCAAAGAAAAAAGTGGCTGATTTTTGCAATAAAAAGATATTTGTGATAAAATAAAAGAGTATTTTAAATAATAATTTTAATTATATGGTATTAAACTCTACTAATACTGGTTCTGATGAATTAGAATCAAATAAAAAACCTTTAGAAAATACTCAAGAAACTAATGAACAAATTAAAGCATTTTCAAAGTATCCAACAGAAAAGTTGGAACAAAGAAGAAATATGTATTTTGATAAAATAAAATCAGAAATGTATGAATATTTTATTAAAAATGATTTATCTACAGAAAATATTGATTTTATAATTAATTTTATGAATGAATATGTTACAGATACAGTAAATCGAAGCTCTTCAGATATAGATAATGAAAATTGAAAAACTCTTAGAAACTATTCTCAAGTTTTAATTGATATTGGTGATGAAATTAGATTAAAATTAATACATAATAGTGAAACAGATAGTGTTGAAATAAAATGAAAAGATTCAATTAATAAAAATATTCCAAGAATACAGGAATTCTTATCATTAATTGCGAGTATATTAAAAATAGAAAAAAATGATATATGAAGTTGATTGTATTTTGTATATGACTTACCATGAATTAAAAAACTTGATACAGAGATAACTGAAAATAAAATGGAAGAGTCTGATGAATATTGGATAGAAAAATGAATGATGACACCTAAAGTAAAAAATATATTTTATAAAATTAGAGAAATAGCTGAAAAGTATGCATATAATCCTTATTTTGCAGCAAGACCTGAAGATTGGTTATTAAGAAAAAATGAAATGACAGATTGAAAGATAGTTGTTATTTTTAATTCTTCTTGATATGCAGAAAAAATAGTTACACCTTATTGAGTTTATACAACTATACCTATGCCTCTTATGTCATTAAAAGCATGAAAAGAATATATTAAAGAACTTAATAATAATTTTGATTTACAAGAATGAGATTTTGCACAACGGGGAGGATGATATAAATTAGAGTTAGATTATTAAAAAAAAATCGAGATTAATCTCGATTTTTTTTAATCCTTAACTATCATAATCACTCAATCATCTTCATCAATTGGAAGTATATTATATCGTATTCAAGTTTCTTCTAAATATTCATAAAAACTTTCCATTTTGTGTTTGAATTTTATAACATCATCAAGTATCATAATTCATCCTGATTCTAATTTATCCCAAGTCAGTATAAAAAAGTCTTTATATCTTTTTTTCATAGCATCTATGAAAATAAAATCATATTTTTCCTCTAAAATTGGCAAAATATCAAGTGCATTTCCACATCTAATATCAATTATTTTATCAAATCAAGTCGCTTCAAAATTAGCTTTTGCTTTTGCTATAGAATCTGGAGAAAATTCTATTGTTGTGATTTTTCCTCAATTTTTAGCTATTTCAATTGCAAAATTTATAGTAGAATATCAATTTGCCATACCAAGTTCAAGCAGATTTTTTGCTCACTTAATCTTTACTAAATCTCTTAAAAATTTAGCATTAGTTTCTGTTACATTTGGTATGTCATTTGCCACTCAATAGGCTTTTAATTCCTTTAAAAATTGGTATATATTTTGCATTATTCACTATATTTATATGATAAATTATTATATTCTTCACTCTCATAAACACATACTCATTTTTCATGTAATAAAACAAATTCTTTAATTCATAAATCAAGAGACATTTTACTACAAATTGTACAATAAGGTTCTCATGCTAAACTTATTTCATCATTTTCATCTAAACGAATAAAATATAATCTAGCTCAAACTATTTTTTCAGGATTATTTCTAAGAGCATCAAACATAGCTCTTTGTTCAGCATGTATGCAACAAGTTTTATCGGTCACTTTTTTATGATATTCATTTTTATCACAAGAACATCTTCTTTGAGATTCTAGTTCCAAAGTTGGAGAATTATATCAAGTTCAAACGATTTCTCAATTTTTTACTATAATTGAACCACATTTAGATCTAGTACAGGTCGCTTTTTTAGCAATTTCAGAAGCTAATTTTATGAATTTCAAAGCTTCTTTTTCTTCATTTTGAGACAAATAATGCATATTTTATATCTTTCTTACTGGTTTAATTAAATTATCTTCAAATTTTACTATATTTGAAACTAGTCAATTTTGCAAAACAAAATAATCTTTATTTTCTTGTAAATCTAGTTTAGTTTCTATAAATCATCAATTATTTATAGCTTTTAAATCTTCTTCTCATAATTCTATAAATAAATTATTTGGAAATAATTCATGATCATTTAGTGGATTTTCGGGATTTAAATCATCTATGGAAATGGCTTTATCAAGTCATAAATGTCATATTTGAGTTCTTCTAAGAGTTTTTATGTATCATCCGCTTCAGATAATTTCTCACAAATCTACTGCTATACTTCTGATATAAGTTCAGGCTGAAACTGTTGCTTTTAATACTAAATCAGGGTATGAATAAGAAAGTATTTCTATTTTATGAATTGTGATAACTCTACATTTCATTTCAAATTCTTGGTCGTTTCTGATTAAATCATAAGCTCTTTGTCAGTTTATTTTTACAGCTGAATATTTTGGTGGAATTTGAGTGATCTTTCCAGTAAATTTTTCTTTTAAGATTTTTTCTATATTTTCTTTTTTTAGAATATTTTTAAACTTTTCTTGCTCTTCTTTTGAAATATAAATAACTTCTTTTTCTAAATCAGCTGATTCTGTTATTCAATCAAGTCAGATTGTAAATTCATAAACTTTCGAATCTTTTTCAAAATAGGGAATAAGCTTGGTATAATTTCCGGCAGCAATTAGTAAAAGACCCGAAGCAAGCGGGTCTAGTGTGCCAGTATGGCCGATTCTTTTTTCATTTAATTTTTTCTTACAAATTTTAACTATATCAAAACTTGTAAAATTCATTGGTTTATCGATTAAATAGAACATTTTGTTAGTATTTTATAATTAAAAATTTCCTATTTTAATAAATACTTTTCAAACTATATCTTTTTTTTCTATGAAATTAGAATGTAATTCTAAGGCACAAGAATAAAAACATTCTCTAGAATCAATTGATGAATTTCTATTATCTCACATTAAAAAATATGAATTTGTAGGAATTATATATTCATGATTGCTGGAATCATATTTTATATAAGTTAGTCATTTATTATTTTCCGATAAATAATTTTCTTGTAATTCTATAAAATCAGTTCATCAAACTTTTTTTACATAAACTTGTCAATTTTCTATTTTTATAGTCTCTCAAGGAAGTCCTATAACTCTTTTTATATAATATTGTTTATCTTCTGATACTCAAGGTTTAAACACAACAACATCTCATCTAGAGATTTCTTTATCAAATTTACTAATTAGTAGTAAATCATGGTTATTAAAAGAATTTGCCATTGATTGTCCACTTATTTGGAAAGGAACAATTAAAGTTCTTGTAAAGAGAACAGCACTTATGGTAATAAGTGTATTTATTATAAAAAAAACAATAAAAATAAGTATAGTTTTTCATAAAGTTATCTTATATTCTTTATTAATATATTTGTAGAATAAATATATAGATATTATTATTCATAATAATGGAATTAATAAAGATATTGATGTATAAACAATAATTTTCCAAATTATTGTTGGAGTTAAATTATTAATCTTAAAGATTTTTTTAGTTATAGTAAATGAGGTATAATCTATCGCTAGAAATAATATTATTATTGATATAATAATTATTGTTAAAATCATAATATTATTAAATTAATAAATAAAGGTAAATAAATAGAACATTTTTTAATAATTATATTGTCTAGGTGAATTTAATAATCTAGGAGTAGTTGAAATTCATAGATTTGGATTTGTAAAAGAAAAATTTTTGAAATTAAAATATCATAAATCAATAAAAACTTTTCAAGTAATATATTTTTTTTCTATAAAATTTGAATGTCATTCTGCGGCACAAGAATAAAAACATTCTCTAGAATCAGTAGAAGCATTTCTATTATCTCACATAACAAAATATGAATTAGCAGGAACAGTGTATTCATGAGCTTTTGCATCTCATCTTATGTAAGTTAATCATTTATTAGCATCACTTAAATAATTTTCTTGTAATTCTATAAAATCTGTTCA
>JAQVPN010000098.1 GCA_028702055.1 Candidatus Altimarinota bacterium
ATCAATATTTTCTTCATTTATAACTGTTATATTATTATAAAAACTATTAAATTTCTTAGTTAAATCATAAGCATATCAAGCCAAAATATGAGGGAAATTTCATTTTACTGTTTCATCAAGTATAGATGAATAAGCAAAAATAGTTTTTAAAAGTGAAGTTTCTTCTTTTTCTAAAAAATTATAAGTTGTTTTAACAGAATAGTCTATTTCTGATTTTGTTAAAATATTTCTAGCTCTAACATACGCATATTGTATATATGGACCAGAATTTCATTCAAAAGTCATAAACTCATCCCAATCAAAAGTAACATCTGTTGTTCTATTTTTTGATAAATATCAATATTTTATAGCTCAAATTCAGATAATTTTTGATAAATCATCAAGTTCAGTTTCAGAAATTTCCTGTCTTTTTTCTAAGATTATATTTTTAGCTCTTAAAATAGCTTCATTAAGCAAATCATCAAGACGAATAATTCTTCATTTTCTTGTACTCATTGCTCAATCCTTCAAAGAAATAAATCAATTATTTGCATGAATAGTTTCAGTATTTTCAGTCCATCCAGCCAATTTAGCAGTTTCAAAAACTTGTTTCAAATGCAAACTTTGTCTTCAATCAACAAAATAAATTATTTTTTCAGGATGCCAATTTTCTATTCTATATTTTACACAAGCCAAATCTGAAGCTAAATATCATTTAGTTCCATCTCTTTTTTGTAGCATACAACTTGGTATTTTTGTGTTTGGAAATTCTATTCAAACTGAATTATCATCATTTTGTGTTGCTATTTTTTTTGAAATAAGTTCTAGAACTATATCTGACATATTATATTTCAAATCTGGGTAATTTTCGATTTTTGGTAATTTTAATCCTTCATAAAAACTTTCTCAAATATTATAATCCGCTTTGATATGCAATCTATCAAGTTCTAATTGAGCTGAAATTATAGAAAAAGATGTAAATTTTTGCCATAATTCTATAGATTCTTTATCTCACTCTGAAAGAAGTTTAAAAGCTTCTCTAGTAGAATTTTCTAAATTTGTTTCATTTTGTTTTCATTCTTCTTCAATTTCAGCAGTAATTTTAACATATAATTCAAAAAGATGATTTACTGCATTTTCTTTGAGTTTTTCTTCATTTCACCAAATTTTATAAGCTGTTATTAGCTTACCAAAAATAATTCCCCAATCTCAAATATGACTATCTGAAATAACATTATATCATAATTTTTTATAAGTATTTATCATTACTTGACCTTGATTTGGTGTACACATATGACCTATATGAAGAGGTTTTCATACATTTGCTCAAATATAATCAATAATTATAGTTTTTCATTTTCCCTCAAAACTTTCTCAGTAAGTATTTTTAGAAGAATAAATTTCAGCAAAATAATCTGAAAAAAGATTTTTTGATAAAAATAAATTCAAGAAAGGTCATGCAATTTCTACTTTTTTAAATTCTTTGATTTCTTGTAATTTTGAAACTAATTCTATAGCCAATTCCTGAGGATTTCTTTTTAATTCTTTTGAAACAACAAAGGCTCAAAATGTATAATCTCACATTTCATCTTTTGGAGGAATTGATAACTCAAAATCTCATAATTCTAAACTGTATTTTTCTTTGATTTTTTCTTTTATAAGTGATTTTACTTTTTCTTGAATTGTCATAATTTAATTAATTTAAACAGTTATAAATGGAGCAAAAATAAATCTATTTTTTCATTCTTGTATAAATTCATCTGGTAAATAATCTAGATTTAATTCTGACCTATAAGCACTATTTCCTCTTTGAATAAGATTATATCAAACGGTTTTTAATTTATAAAAAATATCATACCTATTACAAGTTCTTGGACAAATATCATCTATTGCATAATTTCATCTTTCCGGGTTTTCTATAGATGAAGTATCACAAAGTCTTCAAGTAAAAACAAGAGCCCAAGGATAATATAAATCTATTCAAATATTTGAAGAATCTTTATATAATTCTTCTCTTTTTTCCATAAAATCAATCGCAACTCTTTCTATCTTATATCTTTCTAAAAATCATCTATATTCTTGTAAACTAATTTCTCGTGAACTATAAAATTTTAATTGCCATTTAATAATTTCATCTTTTAAAACTTGTATTTCTGAAGCTTTTTTATTTTTTATCAATTCTCATGCTGGATGAACTCAATATCAATAAGTATCAATAAGTGGTGTCTTTAATAATTTATGAATAAGTCTTCAAAAAACTGGTTTTAAATTTGTATATTTTGTATTTATTAATCTCAAAACTCATAAATCATTTACGACTATTTCAAGCGGATTTTTTATATTTAAGCTATTTAAATATTCTAAACTTTCTTCTAATTTTGCAAGCATTTTATTGCCTACATATGGAGTAACTAAAGTAAAAGTTCTAGTTTTATGTGGTGGAAAATTTTTATTAAATTCTCTAAATAATTCCATAGCTTCTTCCAATTCATTTTTATATGGAATAAGATATTCACAATTATCTGATCAGTAATAAATTCAATCAATTTTATCAAAAACTTCTTGTCAAAATCTCTTTTTTATTTCCCTTATAGCCATGAAATTTATTTCATATTGTGGAGATATACTTTGAGCTAATTCCCCTGGGAAATTTTGCATAAAAAAAGAAGCTAAATCTCTATCAGATTTCCCTTTTGAAAGTAAATTTCATTCATTCAATAATTTGAAATATTCTAAATTTGTTCAGATATATAAAAAAAACTCCATAAATTGCTTTAAATAAAAGTAAATTTATGGAGATTATATGAATTTAATATTATTTTTCAAAAAAATATTAAATTTTATTTTTGATATTGTTGATTTTGATTATCTTTATAAGTTTTTATTTTTTTCATATTTTCAACTTTTGTAAAAATTTTATTTCCTCGAGAAATATTTTCAATTTTTAAAAATAATTTTAAATCATCCAATGAAATATTTGCATCTTCTGATAAAAGTTCAATAATTTTTATTAATTGTCAATTTTCAGATTCCAAAGTATTAATTTTTTTTAAATCATTTCTATGTTGTTTATTTAATTGTTCTATACTTACTTCTTCATTTCTTTCTTTTTTTTCTATTTCTGCTAATTTATCTTCTAATTCTTGTTTTTCTTTTCTAAGTCTTAATAATTCTTGTTTTTCTTCTGGATTCACAATTGAACTGATTACTTGAGTTGTTTTATTTAAAGTAGAAAAAGCACTATTTAATTTATTAGTATTCAATAAATCATTCTTTAATTTTTCAATTTGTTCATTTAATGTTTTTACTTCTTTATTTGATTCTTCCATTTTAGAAAATATATCTTCATAAGATTTTTTATAAGAATTTAATTTATTTTGTAAATCTGTAATATTTACTGATTTAACTTTTAAATCTAATGCCTCGTAAGATTTTATTTCTGCTTTTAATTTAGTAATTTCAGAATTTAAAGAAGAGATTTTTTCTGAATGTTTAGTTCAATTTTGCATTAATTGTTTTCTCAATTTTTCTTTGTCTTCCTCTGTTATAATCTTACCTTTTAATAATTGAAAATCTTGATTTAATTCTTCAGTTACATCGGCAACATATTTTTTTTGTTCTTCTATTATTCCTAATAATTCTGAATTTTTTTCAGCTAAAGCTATAATAATATTAGCTTGATTATCTATTTGTTCATTATTTTGTGCTAAATTTTTTATTCTTTCAAGTGTTTCTAAGACTTCTTCTGATGGTGTTTTTCCTGACATAAATTTATAAATTATTTATAATTACTTTTATTTTAACACAAAATCTATTAAAAAACAAAAATTTCACCAGATTTTGGTGAAATTTTTGTTTTTATTTTGTTCAAGTTGTTCAAAATCATCATCTATCATTATTTCACATAGTTTCTACTACTTCAAAATCAGCAATTTCTATTTTTACAAATACTCATTGTCAGATTCTAGTTCAAACCTCTATAATTTGTTTTTCTTTTGTCATATTCATAAATGGAAATTTTATTGTATCATTATCTCCACAATAATCTTGATCTACTATTCAAACTGAATTAACTTGCATAAGACCATGTTTTTTAAAAGTAGAACTTCTTGGTCGTAATTGAAGCATATATCATTTAGGTATTTCTACAACAACTCAAGTTTCTATAAGTTTAAATTCTCCTGGTTCAAAAACAACTTCTTCAATAGATTTGAAATCAAAAGCACAAGCTCCAGAAGTCTCATAAAACAAA
>JAQVPN010000008.1 GCA_028702055.1 Candidatus Altimarinota bacterium
TTATCTATTCTAGCTCTTTGATTTTCTTCTAAACGAGCTTATATATCAAGTTCATGAAAATCATAATCTTTTACTACTTCATAAATTTGTTTTTTATCTAAATTTACTCAATCAAACCATGTTATTCATCTTATATCTATTTCTCTTACTTCAGCCATAAATTCAAGTAAAATTACTAAATTATTTTTTATTTATTATAGTTTTTTTTTGTTAATTAGCAAAAAAATCGTGAAAAAACAAAAAACTCCTAAAGGGAGTTTTTTGGAAAGAAGATTAATGATTATTTACTTTCGGGTCGTTTAATATCTAATTTTTTAAATATTTCTTCTATTTGTTTTTTATCACTTATTCAAAGTTCTTTTAAATCATTATTCAAACTATCAGTACTGTAAGTTTTTTTATTTATTTCTAATCATTTAATAAGTTTATCTAAATCTCAATCATGAGTAATTTTTCAATTATTAACTCATAAGTTATTATTATTTACAGTTATATTAGTTATTTTTCAATTATCATCTTTTATAGTTTTTATTCAAGATGGTAGAGAAGAAGTTGATGATTTAGTTTCTGGATTTTTATTTCCTCATATAGTTCAATTTGCAGCAAATTCTATAATTTCTTCTTTACTGTCTAGTGATTTATCACTAGATTTTATTTTTTTATAAATTTCAGATAAAGCTTTTGCATATTCTTGAGGTTTTCACTCTTGAGCTTTCAAATCTTTTATTAATTTTTCTTTTTCTTCTTTTGTTCAAAAATCTATTCTTTCAATATTTTTTGTTAATTGTTCAATATGATTTTTATTTCGTTTAGTTAAATCTCAAGTTGCCGTAATATTTTCTTTAAAATAAGCAGCTTTTGCATTTTCATCATTATTAATACTCGCTTTATTTTGTAAATCTTGTAATTTATTAATTTTTTCATCTCATATTCATAATCATTTAGCAAATTCTTGTCATACTTTAGTTCATTTTCATGCAAAGTGAGAATCTATTTGTCAACTTAAAGTGCTTGATGCTGATCGCATTCAAGATGCACTCATTCAACCTGGAAAGATTGGAGCATATTGAGGTAATTTCATAGCAGTTTTTCATATAGATTCTCCGAATGCAGCTATTGGTTGTACAACACTTGCTGTTATATCAGATGATTTTAATGCCGCCATAACAGACATCCATAAAATAGCTAAGGCTATAAGATTTATAACTAATTGAGAAACAGCTCAAGCTCATCAACTAAGTATTCATCATACAACATTTTTTCAGGTATCTCATGAATTTGAAGATAAAAAGCTTCAACTTATAGTTAATGTGCTTCAAGCTATAGTTATTTTATTATCTTTTAATTCATTTCATCATGTAGATTGAACTCAATTACTAAGTCATTGAGTTGCTACAAATGAAAATAATAATCAAAAAGATAAAGCAAGAGCTACATAAACAGGAACCATAGCTAGTCATAAAAAATGTTTAAATCATATTTTTTCTAAAGATTTTAAACTACTAGGTACTTTTCAATTAAAAAAATATAATAATCAAAATAATGGTGAAAAAATAGTAAATAACCACAATACAACTCATCTACTAAACATAGCCATAACTAAAGCTATAAGAAGTATAACAAATCGTAATAAAAATACTATATTAAATAGCATATTTACAGCTAAAGATCATATATTTTTCGCATCTTTTATTTGATTAACATATAATGTACCATATCTTTCTATTTTCATTATTCAATAACTATAAACAGTCATTATACTAAATAAACTATTTCAATTACTCATTATTTCTCATATTGATGTTTTTGATCAATCACAAGTGAATCAAGACATTTTATTTTCAGTTGATATAGAATTAGAGCTTTCAGATGTTTTTCATCATCAAACTAAAGCATCTATATCTATACTACAATTTGTTGGAATTACTTTTTCTGTAAGTACTGTATTATCAGACATACTAGTTTTGAATGTATCCCAAGGCAATGATAAAGAAGAAACAGTTAGTAATGCAGATATTGATAATACAAATTGTACTATAAACCAAGAAAATGGAACAATTAGAATTCATACTATTAAATGAGGCAAAGCTGTTTTCATTTCATATGAATCTTTTCATTGTCATACTATATTTTTAAATGCAATTGCTATAAGAATAAATGCAAATATAAAATAAACCACATTTGAAACCATAATCCAAAGATTTTTCAAATGAGCATCAAGTCATATAAGGCTTCAATTTGTCCATCATGGTTGCAAAAATAATCATACAAATTGAGTTAATATTCATCGTATTACTCATCAAGTTGCAAATAATATATTTCACCGAGTTATAAGAGTATTATATATATCATCCTCAGTTTTTGTTTTAGTTACTCATGTTGCTCAAGATGATTCTGCAGCAAAAGAATTATCTATATATAAAAGTCCTATAAAAAGAACTACAAAAAGTATATTATTTCTATTTTTTGAAAAAAATTGTTTTATTTTTGCACTCATAGTATTCATTTTTATTTTTGTTATTTTTAAAAACTTTCATATATCATATCATATATATTTTTATTTTTCAAATTATGTACTTGATTTTTCGTGCTTTTATTGTGTTTTATAGAAAAAGACCTTTTTGTAAAAAGGTCTTTTTCTTATATTAAGCTATTTCTAGATTTGCAAATCTATTCATTTTTGACATTCTAGCTATCTTTATAAGATTTTCTTTATCTTTATTTTTCTCACTCATAAGAGCTTTTATATTTGTTTTTCTCATAATAATTTTATTTAAAAATTAAATTATAAGAATTTTAGTATAAAAAATTAAGATTGTCAATAGTAATTAAAAGTTACAGAATCTAGTCATAAATTTATTAAATTTTCTTTAATATTATTAGACAATCTTTAAAATTAAATTATTTAATATTGATTTATATCAATTTTTTAATTCAAAATTATTTCATCAATTTTTCATTTTATTATATAAATCATTTAATTTAATTTCAGTTCATTCAGGTAATAATAAAATGTAATCATCTCATTTTTTTATTATTTTTGATTTAGAAGGATTTAATCATTTTTCAATAAAATAGTCAATATAAAATGAAATATCACTTTTATATTTTCTATTACCACATTCTACAATTATTCAATCATTTGTTACTTGTAATTCAAATAATTTTTGTCCTCAATCTTTATCCTCAAGTATTTTATATCTTTTTATATTTTCATCAAATTCTTCCTTTAATGAATTTTTTATAGGGTTATCTTTTTTAAATTCTTGTTTATTATTACTTGATATAAATGTAAATATTATTTCCGTTCAATTTTTGTCTTTATAATTAATATCATTTTCTTTTAAAATTCAATTAGAATCAATGAAAGAATCAGCTAATTCTTTCATTGGTTTTAATAATATGTTTGGTTCTTTTTTTAAACTTGTAAGTTTATTAATTAATAATGCTTTTTCAAATGTAGAATTATCACTTACTTTGAATTTAATACTTTTTTCATCAGATTTTATTATAATTTCTCAATTTTTATCCCAATTAATATTATAATATTTATTATTTATATTAAGATTTAAATTAATATTAGACTCATTTACTGAATTTATTTTTTCTTCTGATTCTATTTCATTACTAATTTTAGTAGGAGATTCGTTGTTTGGTAAAATCGTTTTTACATTATCCCTATCTTTTTTTTGTTTATTTTCAACATAATTATCTATATTTAATCATTTATTTTCTTTTCTTTTTTCTATAAAATCAGCATATAATCAAATTTGAGAACTTAAATTTGTATAAATTAAATTTCATTTATCTTCAAAAGATCATGAAATAAATGATATTTTTTTTGAAAAACTATCAAATTCACTTCATTTTTTTAATATATTTTTTATAGTTTCATGATATTTTTCATTTTTATTTCAAGAAATAATTCTTAAATTTTTTAATAAATTTAAATCATCATCATTTCATATTTTCATAAAATCATTTCATATTTTTAATTCAGAAACTATTAAATCTTTTTCTTGGATTACTTTTTTTATATTTTCTTTTATGTCTGAGAAATTAATTTCATTTAAAAAATCATCTAAATTTTTTATTCAAAGAAATCATAAAAACATTTTTAATAAATCTCACAAGATTGGAATATTTTCAACAAATTGTAATCATTCAATCAATCAAGGAGTGGATTTTAGTACATTTTGTATAGTTCATTTAAAATCTTTTACTACATTTCATATAGTTAGTATTGAAGATAATTTTCATCAATTTTCTTTTGTTATATATTTTGTCCATTTTTCTCGTCATTTTTTTAATTCTTCTAAATCATGTTTTGAAACATTTACATTATTTCATGTTTCTCAATCATTAATATAATTTTTTATATCTTGAATTTCTCAATTAGATAATTTTTCGAAGAATTTTTTGCTTTCAAATGGATTCATAAAAATTTTATTGCTTTCTCAATCATTTTTTATTTCAGTTCCTTTTAGAGCATCTTTGACTGAATTTATATTAATATTAAGTAGAGTAAAGATTTGTTTTATATCTTTAAAATTATCCATTATTTTCGAAGAATCATTTCATAATTCTTTTAAAACATCAAAATTTCATTTTAGTAACTCATCAATTTTTCATGTTATTTTTCAAATAATGTCACTTATTCATATAATCTCAGCTTTATTATATATATAATCAAATAAGAAAAAATTAAATCAAGTTACTATGTTGTTTTTTGCATCATCTGATAATTTTATACCATAAAAAGGTGAATCTTTTGAATCAAATAAATAACTATAAACAGCTTTTTCAACTATAAGTGTCATGTTTTTAAGATTTTCTTTTCATCATAGATTTTTTTCTAATTCACTTCAAGATAATATTTCAGAACTTGAAATAGATTTTTCATTTTGCAGATTTATAAATTCATTCAATTTATTTTGTTGAATTGCTTTTTTTAAATTATCTATTTCAGAACTTGAAATATATAAAATTCATTTTTTATTTTTTTCATTTTTATTCATTAAAAATCTTTTAAAAGTTTCTTTTTCTTCAGATCATAATAAAGCTATTTCATCGACTTTATGTATATCTTTAGATAATTCTTCCAAATTAATTTTTATAGATTCACCTTTATTATTTCACATAATTAAATAAATTATAATATACTATATTATTTTGTGTCAAAATGATTTAATGCTGCAAAAGCTCAACCAAATCTAAGCAACCAAGTAGTTTTTGGATATTTTGCCATCCATTCTGTAACTGGTCACATTACATATTTTCATCCAGGAATAATATCTCAAACTTTATTTAATATATCTGTATCTGTAGCTAATAGTGTACTTATAAATGCAAGATCTGCTGTAAGATCAATATCTCAATCATTTGCATAATCAAGTCATAATATTCATCCTCCAGTTAGAGCAAGAGTCCATAATCATTTGTTTAAAATCCATTTAACTGTTTTTATTGGTAAACTTGCAAATTTCTCTAATCAAGAAATTATTTTTGTTTTATCAATTGCAGGAATATTAGAATCATTTTTTATTTCATTTATAGTTTCTTTTGCTTTCTTTTGCATATTTGTAATTATATCATTTGTCAAAATTGAATCTATTTTGCTATCCCAGGATTTTTTTAATCTTTTTTGTTCTTCAATTTTTACTCATGCTCCTATTAATTCAGATTTACTAACTCGTCAAGAATTACTAATAGTTTTTTCTGTTTCATATTTTAATTTAGATGATTCTTCTGATAATTTTCAATTTATATCATAAAATTCTTCCTTAATTTTATATCATATAATTTTATTTGAAGAATCATATAATCAAATTATTTCGCTTTCACTATTTATAAGTTTATTATTAATTGCTTCAGGTAATCATTTTTCAGTTACTCATTCTATTTCATATATTCTTATTTTTTTACTTTCTCAAGAAGAATTTTTTATTTCTATGAGAGGTAATCTTTTATTTCCTATATTTACATATTGAAGAGATGTAAATATAGATCATTCAGGAAGACTTAATATTTTTACTCAATTAGAATTTAAAATTTCATTTCATCCTTTAATGTAATATCAAGATCAAATATATTCAGAACCTAATCTATCTTGAAAAGTTTTTATTTTTTCAATTTTAGCTAATTTTTGATCATTAAAATATTCTTTTATTCATAATTTTTGACTTTCTGTAAAATATTTTATTTCTCAAGAAAGTCTATCTATAGGATGAGCTTCAGGAATACTTTTTATTTTAGCTTCGCTAACTACTCAATTATCCATATATTCATTTAATTTTGTTCTTAAATCAATTCTTTTAATTTTATCGTTAGATATTACTTCTTTTAATTTAGCATATTTTTCTTCTAATTGTTTTATTTCATCTTTACTTTTATTTCATCTCGCTTCCGTTAATTCATTTTTAAATCAATTTAGTAATATTTCTCATTGCTTAAAATATTCATCATTTAATCTTTCAAATTCTTTCTTTTTTTCTAAAAGTGTACTTATTTTCTTTTCAGTTGATCAGAAATTTATATAATTATTAGTATCTTGAACACCTTTTAAATTAGCTAAATTTTCTTTTCAAATTTCATCATAAAATTCTTTTTTTCATGTTGTTTGAGCTTCTAACTTTGAAATATCTCTATTTAATCAATTTCTTCCAAGTAAAACATCTTGATTAAATTTTGAATTTCAAAATTTTTGTCATAAATAATTTCATGATGTATGTCATCATTTCATTGCAGGAATCATAAGTGCTCACATTACACTTCATTGAATCAACATATTTTTCATTTCTTCAATATTTACTTCACTACCATCTTGAAACATAAAAACTACATTTGTGGCAGTTGCTCATATTGTTCAACCAGCTCATTGAGCTATTAATTGTTTATATCCTGATTCTGCAGAAACAAGTTTTCATGCGATTTTAGCTCAAACTATACCTCATCAAAACATAGCAAAATTATGAGCAAAATTTTCAAAATTAAATTGATCTCATTCATAGAATGCAGCACTTACTCAAGTATAAGCAGCAGAATCAGTAGCTATTGATGCTACTCAAGTTCAAAATCTAGCTATTTTTCATAAATTACCTCATGTTTTAGCTATATTTGTTGCCATATAAGCATATTGTCATAATCTAGTTCAAGTCATGATATATCATCAAACTCATCCAGTAATAATTGTTGCTATTCATACTACGACTAATTCTTTAGCTATAGATCAAGCTAATTCTTTTATATCATTAAATTTATCAAAATATTTATCTAAAAATTTTTTTGTATCATCATTTTCAAAACCTTTTGCTCATAGAAGTTTTTTAACAGCTTCTTGTTCAAATGCTAATATTGCAGAATTAGTTTTTGCATCATCTATTATTACATCTAAAACTTTTCTTTCTATAGATTCTCATGGATTAAATGAAATTCATCTACTTTTTAATAATATTTCTTGAGTAGCTTTAGGTATTTTTTGAATTTCTTTTAAGTAATCTTCACTATTTATTTTAATTTGATCTTTTAAATCTTTTATTTTATCTTTATTAGTATTTAATTCTTTTTCTATATATCAATCTCATCCAGCTTTATTTGCAAATTTTTGAATTTCAGAATGCATTATATTCCGAGAAATAGATTTATTATTATTTGAAGCTAACCAATTTCATACAAAATTGCTAGCTACAGCAGATTCTAATCTATTAAAATTATAAGATTGTGTATTTTTATCAAAATGAAATTTATCTATAAATAAATCAAGATTTTTCATTGATACATCACTAAATGCAAAATCAATTCATAAAAATTCAAAAGCTGTGTCATCAAAATCCTTATTTTCTTTATGTAATTCAGTCATTTCAAGATTATTTCAATTACTATCTTTATGAAAATCTTTCATAGCATCCGTTAAATCTTCAAAAAAATCTTCTATAAGTGAAACAACTCTACTTGATTTTATTTCTGTAAAATTTTTTACTTTTCAAAATTTTACATCATTTATTATTTTTCTAATTTCATCTTTATCTGATTGACTTTTTCATTTTACTGATATATAATTTTCAAACATATATAAAAATCTTTCCATTTTTTGAGAATGTTCTATTTGTGTTTTTTCAGAAGGATTTTTTGAAAGCACAAAACTTTTTATATTTGTTAAATTTTGTTGAACTTGCAAATATTCAAAAGGAATATATCATTTTTCTTTTTTTATATTAGAACATAAATCAATAAAATCTTTATTTATTTGTTCGTAAGATGCAATCTCATTATTATCAAGTTTGTCTTTTCATATTAATGAATTTAATTTTTCATAATTCTTTTCTAAAAATCAATTTAATTTTTCAAGTCAAGGATAACTTTTATACATTTTATCAGAAATCTCAAAACTATTATTATCTGAATTAAGTTGCTCTATAGAACTTGTTTTATTTTTTAATCAAATTATAGCTCAGTTAACTTTATTTCATACATATATATCAGGTAATGACAAATATCATTTATTTATAGATTCATTTGCTAATTCGTTTAGTTTTCTTTTTGTTTCAGCAGGAATTAAGTCAGAGCTATCTAAATTAAATAATGAAATTATTTTAGCAAATTTTGAAAGGGTATCAAGTCATATTTTATCAAAATTTCATTTATTATTTATATAATTATCTAAAGATTTTTTTTCATCTTTATTTAAGCTAATTATTACTTCAATATAAGTATTTAATAAATTTTCTTTATCTAGGAAATCATCTCATGAGAAAAAAATATCTATTTTATTAGAATTAATATATATCTTATCTATTTTAGTAATCTTTTCTTTAGTATTTTTTATCCTATCTTGAGATATCTTTCTAAGATTTTCAATAGTTAAATATTTGCTATTTGCCATTTTTAATAATTCTAATATTTCATTATCATTTATATTTGGATTTTCAGCTTTTTTGTTTAGTTCTTCTATATTTTTTATTTCATTTTTCAAGAAACCATTCAAAACTCTTTTTTGAAAATCACTCAAAGATGGATTTTTTATAAAATCACTTAAATTTCAAAATCGAGGATACTCATCTTTGAAATTTTTATCTATAATTGTTTTATAATTTCAATTTAATTTTGATTTTATGTTTTCTATATCTAATTTATCATTATATGCTTCCATATTTTTTTATTTATAATTATTTTTAAGATAAATTTATTTCTCAGCCTTTTCAAAAATTTTTACCTAAGTCTAATTTAATAACTGTTCATGATTCGATAAAATTTCTAAAATTTTCTTTAAATGTTGATTTTATTTCTGATTCTGTTGCTGAAGTTAATGTTTTTATTTCATTAATTTTATTATTAATTATTTTTCATCTATCTAATCAATTATTCAATTTATCAGCAAACCTATCTCAAGAAATATTATTAAAATCATCTATTTTTATATCATATCATATATCATTAATTAATTTATTTCTTCATTTTTCTACATTTTTTTGTAGTTCTCGTTTTGATATTTTATTATTTTCACAAATGAAATTAATTATTTGTTTTTGTGAATTATTTCATTCTCAATTACTTATCCAATCTAATTTGGTATATTTTTTATTATCTGGTTCAATTCATAATAATGCTATTGCTAATCCACCAAAATTAGATAAATCTATTTTATTTTCTTTTTTTTCTATTTTTTTTCATATTTCTTCTAATTCTTTTCAATTATTTGTTCATCAAAAAAGTTTAGATACTTGTCAAATTGCTTCTCATGTTATTGTTTTTCAAGTTGCAATTTGTCCAATTAATTCAATCGCTCACCATCAAAATAAAGTATCTAACCATTTTCATTCCATTTTATCTGTAATAAAAGAAAATAATTTATATATTATAATTATTCAAGCTCAGGCTTTTAATAATGGATTAGCATTATTAAAATTTTCTAAATATGGTTTTATTTTTGGGTTATCTTTTACAAAATCATCAATTATATTAGTATTTTCCAATAAACTATTATTTTTTGTTTCCAAATATAATTTAGCTTTTAAAGCCCTTCAAAATTCATTTATGTCTACAAATGAAAAAATTCATTCATAGTTATCTCATAAATATTCTTTTATTATTTTTTTTAATTCATTTTCATTATTTAAAGCATTTTTTAAATAATTAAAGTCTTTTGATTTCAATTTTTCAGATAAATAAGCAAATATATCTTTATTAAATTTTTTATTTGAGTGAGTTATATATAAATAATCTTTTATGTTAGTTCTTAATTTATCTTCTTTTATATTAATTCAAGCATTGTATTCTTTTCAATCTATAATAATATTTGATCAATTAATTGAAAAATTTATTTTAGAATTATTATTTATAGAATTTTCTACCATAAATCATGATAAAGTTGAGTAAATTACCTCTTCTTTTAATTTTTCACTTTCATTAAATGTCTCCATTATTACATTAGAAACTTCAGCTTTTAGGTTAACTGAATTTAAAAATGTTTCTAATTCTGTTTCTGATTTAGGTATTATAGAACTATTTTTCTCTATATTATTTGCCATAATTTATTGTTTAAAAAATATTATTTACATTATCTTATCATATTTTTAATTATTAAGTCAAATATTTAACTTGACAATAATTAGTTTTATTTTAATTTTTTTATTTGCAAAAATTTGAAATATTTTTATAAAATAATAAATATATTTAAATTTTTATCTTTAATATAAATGTTCCCAAGAATTCTAAAATATGCAATTAAAAATATACTTAGAAATATATTTCTATCTGTTTCTTCTATACTTGTTTTGTCTCTTTTGATGTTTTTTATAAATGTTTTATTTGTTTTATATGAAGTTAGTTTTAAATTAATTGATTCTATAAATTCTAAATTAACGATTTCATTGTATTTAAAAGATACTTATGATAAAAATTCTCTAGAAGTTGTAGGGCTTTTGTGAGATATAAAAAATACTCTTCCAAATATAAAAATATTATATAAGACAAAAGATGAAGTTATGAAAGAACTTCAAAAAAAAGATGCGGAACTTGTTAAAATTTTGCAATCTGATTGAGTAAATCCGCTTCCTTCAACTATTAGTTTATCAAATATTAAATTGGATCAATATGAAAGCTTAGATGATTTAATAGAAAAAAGAATGTTTGTATTTCTAGAACAAAATAAAAATCAAAAAAACCAAGTTTCTAGTTATAAAGATCAATATAATAATATAATGAAAGTTATTACTACTATAAATACTCTGCAATTATGACTATACTTTATTATAGCAATTTTTCTAATCTCTATATTTGTAATAGTTTATAGTATAATAAGTAATTTTATCTTTTATTATAGAGATGAAATTTATATAACAAAACTTGTATGATGATCTAATAGTTTTATTTATTGACCTTTTTCTGTACAAGGTGTTATATATGTAATTATTTCTTTTATATTTAGTATGTCGTTATTCCTTTTGCTACTTAATAACATAAATTTCTTATTTTCATCTTTTTCATATAAAGATTTTATATATAATGATACATCTTTAAATGTTTTTACAATAGAATTTTTAGTTTTTTCTTTTATTTGAGCCATTAGTTGATTTTTCTCTTCTAAAAAATATATTTATTAGAAAAAAAGTAGAAAAAAAATTTGCAATTAATAAAAAGTTTTATATAATTGCCCTCGCTTTAAAAGACAAGGGATCGTAGCTCAGCTGGTTAGAGCGCGGCACTGTCACTGCCGAGGTCGCGAGTTCGAATCTCGTCGGTCCCGCCATTTAAAAGCGATTATGGGGCATTAGCTCAGTTGGCTAGAGCACCTGCTTTGCACGCAGGGGGTGAACGGTTCGACTCCGTTATGCTCCACCATTTTTAGTTTTAATTTTATTTTGGAAAATGTGATTATCAAATAAAAGACCAAGAACTCTAAATTATTGAGTAAATAAAAAATGAGCTAAATCTTGAAGTAAAATAGAAAAGGCTATAAGCCATTTCCTAACATTGAAAAAGAGAGAAGGAATAGAATGAACTACTAAGTGGATTTCTAATGCTTACAAAATAATAAATGTTAAGTTGAAAAAATATTGAATAAATCCTAACAATATATAATATGGCAAGATTAACATGACATGCTCACAGAAAAATGAGGAGAGCTCTTAAATTAATAGAAAAAAAGATAAGAAAAATTCGTTCTTAATTATTTTTCTGTTTTTCTAATATATTTTTAAATTATTTTAATTAATTATTTTTATTATTATGGCTTGAGAATTTAACAGATCTAAACCGCATATGAATATCGGTACTATCGGTCACGTAGATCATGGTAAAACTACTACTACTGCTGCTATATCATCTGTTTTAGGACACATGAATGGTGCTGAAATTAAAGATTTTGCTTCTATCGATTCTGCTCCAGAAGAAAGAGCAAGATGAATAACTATAAATACAGCTCATATCGAATATGAAACAGCTAATAGACACTATGCTCATGTAGATTGTCCAGGACATGCTGATTATGTTAAAAACATGATTACAGGTGCTGCTCAAATGGATGGTGCTATATTAGTAGTTGCTGCCACTGATGGACCTATGGCTCAAACAAGAGAACATATCCTATTATCTAGACAAGTATGAGTTCCATATATCGTTGTTTTCATGAACAAATGTGATATGGTTGATGATGAAGAAATGTTAGAATTAGTTGAAATGGAAATCAGAGATTTATTATCTAAATATGATTTTCCAGGTGATGATACTCCAATTATTAGAGGTTCAGGGTTAGTTGCTCTTCAAAATCCTACTGATATGGAAAAACCATACTGAGCTAAAACTATTATTGAATTATTTAATGCTATTGAAGCATTTATCCCAGTTCCAGAAAGACCACTTGATAAACCATTCCTAATGTCAGTAGAAGATGTATTCTCAATCAAAGGTAGAGGTACTGTAGTTACTGGTAAAATAGATCAATGAGTAATTAAAGTTGGTGAAGAAATTGAAATAGTTTGATTAAAAGATACAAGAAAAACTACTGTTACTTGAGTAGAAATGTTCCACAAACAATTAGAACAAGGACAAGCTTGAGATAATGCTGGACTTTTACTAAGAGGTATAGAAAGAGATGATGTAGAAAGAGGACAAGTTCTTGCTAAACCAGGATCAATCAAACCACATACTAAATTTGAAGCTGAAGTATATGTACTTACTAAAGATGAAGGTGGTAGACATACTCCATTCTTTAAATGATATAAACCACAATTTTACTTCAGAACTACTGATGTAACTGGTGGAGTTGAATTACCAGCTTGAGTTGAAATGGTTATGCCTGGTGATAATACTAAAATGACTGTTGAATTACAAGCTCCAATAGCTATGGCTGAATGATTAAGATTCGCTATAAGAGAATGAGGAAGAACTGTAGGTTCATGAGTTGTTTCAAAAGTTATCGCTTAATTTAAACTGATATCCTTTCTAGCTTGATTATTTTCAAGTTAGAAAGTAATTAGCTTATATTAATTTATTATTTGTACTTTAAAATATATGGCAAAAAAAACGTCTCAAAGAATAAGAATAAGAGTAAAAGCTTTTGATCACAGATTACTAGATGAAGCTGTTAAAAAAATAGTTTTAATTGCTAGAGATTCTGGAGCAATAGTTGTTTGACCTATTCCTCTTCCTACTGAACTAGAAAAAATAACTGTAAATAGATCTACTTTTGTAAATAAAGATGCTAGAGAACAATTTGAAATAAGAAGACATAAAAGACTTATTGATATAGTTGAGCCTACTGCTAAAACTTTAGAATTATTACAAGATGTAAGTATTCCTAGTGGAGTTGGTATTGAAATAAAAGTTTCATAGTAAAAAGACTTTGAATTTTGCAAATTTTAAATTTGTGAAAAATATTTTGTAATTCGTAATTAAAATTTTATGGCAAGAGTTTGTGAAGTTACTGGTAAAAAAACTTCTGTTTGAAATAATAGAAGTCACTCTTTAAGAGCTACCAGAAGAAAATTTTTCCCAAATCTTTTTTATAAGAATATACTAGATAAAGAAACAGGAATTGTTTATAGAATAAGAGTTTCTGCTGCTGGACTTAGAACTTTAAAAAAGAAATGAGTTATATAATAAATATGTATGTGATGTAGAGATAAGAAATATTGTCTCTACATAATCTACATTTTGCCCGGGTGGTGAAATTGGTAGACACGCGGGACTTAAAATCCCGTTCCTTCTGGGAGTGCGGGTTCGATTCCCGCCCCGGGCACCATAAAAAAATAGAAAATTAAAATTAATAATTAAATTTATAATATGCTTAAAATAAGATTATCAAGAGCTTGAAAGAAAAATTCTCCTTTTTTCAGATTAGTTTTAACTGAACATGCAGCTGCAGCTAAACATTGATATAAAGAAGTACTTGGATTTTTTAATCCATTAACTAAAGAATTTAAAGTAAATGATTTAGAAAAAATAAAAAAATATATATCTAATTGAGCTCAATTTTCTGAAAAAGTTGAAAAACTTATGAAAGTTAATAATATTGCTTTATAATTAAAAACCCACTTTGATTAATTTATTTTAGTGGGTATTTATTTTTTTAATCAAATCATTATGAAAGAAGTTGAATTTTTAAAATTTGTTATAGAATCTATAGTAACTCATAAAAATGATATAGAAATAGAAAGAAAAGAAGATGAATTTTGAATATTATTAACTCTTAAAGTTAATAAAGAAGATATGCCATATGTTATATGAAAAGGATGAAATATTGTTACTTCTGTTAGATCATTACTTAGAGTTCTTTGATTAAAACTAGGATATAAAATAAATCTTAAAGTATTAGATTAGTTGTTAATTTTTTTCATTATGTTTATAGAAATTGTAAATGCAGCAGAACCAACAACTTCAGCATTATTTTCTTCTAAAATGGAACTTTGAGATTTCATCTTATTAGCTATATCAATGCTTGTATTTTTTGCCTGATTATTTTCAATATGATATATTTTACGGTGAGGGTTACTTTTGATTTTATCTGGAGGAAAAGATGATAAAATGAAACCAGCTATAAATTCTATCAGATATTCAATTATTTGATTTATAGTAATAGTTTTATCTATATATATATTTCCTAGAATAGCTTGATTATTATGACTTGATGTATCAAAATATTCTAGTCCTGATAAAATATTTAAGCAAATAAAAAGCATTTGAGATAAAGTTCTTTGAACTTGAAGTAATTCATCTACAGAAATAGATGTAAATAGTTCAAATAATACATTAAATGAATTACCAGAAGATTTTTCAGATTTATAAATAAAAAAAACGATTTTTTAAAAATCGTTTTTTTTATTTATAAATCTTAATCTCTTATATCTTTTTTAAATACAAAATAAATCCATTTTTCGAAATTTGTCATATTATCATATATATTTTTATTTTCATCTTGATTATTTTCATCTTCATTATCAATTTTTTCATCAGTTTTTATGAATTTTTTGTATTGGCTTTCACTTGTTATATATATAACATTTTCTCATTTATTTTTTAATCATTGTTCTTTTTTTAATACTTTATTTCTATAACTTTCTGTATTTAGATAAGCCAAAGTGTCTTTATCATCTTGTATAGATTTTGATATGATTTCATTTGTTGTACTTAATGAATCAATATTTGAATTTATAATGTATTCTTTATATTTATAGTTAATTATTAAATACATCAAATATATCATTATAACTATAAGTATAAAGAATATATATTGTTTTTTCATATTTTTTTTTGTTTATTTATTTATTTAAGTTAAAATGATTATAAATAATTTACTTCATTAAACAAATCAAAAATGAAAATATTTTTAAATAAATTTGTTTTATTAATTATTTTTGTGATTTTTATGTTAATTTGATATCAAATTTATAAAATAGATAATTCTTTTTCTTATAAAGATACAAATTCTTATTTTTATTTAATAAAATGAAATTGATATATAAGTTCAAATACTTGAAAAAAAATATTAAAAGTATGAGGCGAAAAAGAAAATATCAAAGCATGAGATTTTGTTGCAACTATTGGAACAGATAGTTTATGAATAATTGAATGGTGAGATAATAGTATAACAAGAATAGGATGAAATTCTAGATTAGAAATAAAAGAATCAGATATAAAAAATGATTTGTCTGAAATAAAAATCAATTTTAGATTAGAAAATTGAAAATCTTGGTCAAATGTAGTAAATATGTTTTGAGAAAAATCTTACTTCAAAGAAGAATTTCAAAATGTTATAGCATGAGTTAGATGAACTGTTTTTGAAGTAAATCTAGATAATAAATATGTTTATGTTAAATCTCATCAAGTTGAATTAGAAAATACTAAAACAGAAGAAAAAACAATTATTTCTGAAGGTTGAGTTTTTTCTTATGATTTTTGGAAGGCTCTAGATTGAAAAATGAAAGATTTTATTTGGGGACAATTAAATGAAAATATAGATAAAGAATATTTAATAAAATTAAAGAATCAAACAGAAGCTTATCTAAATGAATATAAATGAAAATTTAATATAAATAATTATCTAAATTCTAAATATAAAGTTATAGATGAAATTAATTCAGAAAACCCATCATTAGATAAAATAAAAGAAATGATTTCTTCTATGACAGAATCTGATAAAAATACTTTATATTATATGCTTATGTTTAACTATCAAAAACTTAATATAGTAGATTCTTCATCCGATTTATTTACTAAAAAAATGTTATATAGAGATGTTTTGATGTTGGTAGCTACAGATGAAAATAAAAAAAATATATTAAAATATACACTTTATGATTTGAATGATTCATTATCTTCTTCTCAAGCAAATTTAGGAAATATAGTAA
>JAQVPN010000099.1 GCA_028702055.1 Candidatus Altimarinota bacterium
TTAAATTGAGATTGAGTAAAACATATAGACAAAGATAGAAAATGAGATTTATTTATAAATATAAATATAATTATTACAAATAAATTAAACTCAAAAGAAAGAGAAAAATATGAAGAAATAGCAAAAGATAAAAAGATAAATTTCTTAAATAAAAAATGAATCTTTGAACAAATATTTGGTTAATAAAAAAAAATCTAGAATTAATTCTAGATTTTTTTGTTTTTTTACAAATTTTTTGATTTTATAAATTCTTTTAATTTTGGACCTAAATCATCTCTTTTCAGAGCAAAATCTATACTGGCTTGTAGAAATCAAAATTTATCTCAAGTATCATATCTAGTTCCTTCCATTTCAAGTCAATAAATATCTTTATCTTTTAACATTAATGCAAAAGCATCAGCAAGTCTTTTTTCTCAATCTTTTCACTCTCAAGCTTTTTCTAAATAGTCAAAAATTTCAGGAGTTAGAACATATTTTCAGATAACTCATAATCTAGAATCTGTTTCATTTGCTTTAGGTTTTTCTAAAAAGTTATCAACTAAGTGAGTTTTTTCATCAGAAGATTTAGATTCAATAATTCAATAACTAGAAACTTTATCATCACTTACTCTTTCAAGAGCTATGATTGGAGCATTTTTTCTATAAAAAGCTTCTATTAATTGCATAGATGCAGGTTTTTCTCAATCTACTAAATCATCTCAAAAAAGTACTAAAAATGGTTCATTTCATATAAATTGTTTTGCTCTAAGTATAGCATCTCAATCTCATTTTGGTATAGGTTGTCTAACATAAGCTATGTTTGCTAAATTAGAAACTGATTCAACTAATGCTAATTCTTTAGCTTTTCATTTTCCAACTAAAGTTTGTTCTAATTCAAAAGATGTATCAAAATGATCTTCTATACTTCTTTTTCATCTACCAGTTATTATAATTATATCTTTTATTCATGAAGCAACAGCTTCTTCTACTAAATATTGAATTACTGGTTTATCTACTATTGGTAACATTTCTTTTGGTTGAGCTTTTGTTGCAGGAAGAAATCTTGTTCCAAATCATGCAGCAGGAATTATACATTTTGTTATTTTTTTCATATTTTGCAAAAAAATTATTTAAGTAAATAAAAAAAATCTCCAAAAGATTTTAGAGATTTTTTTGTTAAAAGCAAAAATAAATGCTTATTTTTATATTTCAAATAAATTTTTTACTAAATTTCTGTTATCATAAGGAAATTTATAATTTTCTAAATATTTAACAATTGCATAAAAAATTTCCCACTGATTTTCTTTTTTGTATATATAAGAATTTCATGTAACTTTAACAGGATTAAATTCTTCTAATATAGTTGATAAATAATTATCTTCAGGCAAAATAGGACATATTCATAATGCTAAATATGATTTTAAGTTTTCTAGATTATTATCGGTAACAATAAAATCAATTCAAGATTCAATATCTTTTGGAATTTTTTTGATAAAAACTATATTTTTTTCAATATTTTCTTCATTATTTTTATCTGAAATTATTATAAAATTTGAAGGAAGTACTTTTAATCAATTTAATAAATTTTCTGTTATTTCATTATCTTTTAAATCTATAATTCATACAGATTTATTTTTTGTTAAAGAAAAATAATTTGATCTAAGAATAGAGCTATTTTTTCTCTTATCTTCTAATAATTCACTAAGGTTCATATTTTTTAGTTAAAATTTATTTTTGTTTTTTTATTACAAGATAATTCTAACATAATTCTTTTTATATTTCTAATTATTTATATTGACGAAATTATTAAAATGTTTTTTATTAAAAATTATATACATCTACAACTTTTCAATTAAGTAGAACATCATCTGATTCACTAAGAATAATTGGGGTATGTATAGTATCTTTTGATTCAGGAAGTAAATATATGTTTTCTCATTCTTTTTTATATTTTTTAATAGTTGCACAATTATCTATTATAAATAAAAAGGCATCTTTATTATTTAATTCTTTTCATCATTTATTAACTAAAACAAGACTTCAATTTTCTATAATTTTTCAATTTAATAAAAAATTATTCATACTTGTTCATTCTATTTTTAATAAAAAATAATTAGAAACTTCTCATTTTATTAAATTTTTAGAAATAGGTATATATGAACTTATATCTTCTTGAGCGAAACTTATAGGTTTTCAAGCATTTGCATATCATAAAAGGGGAATATTTATCATAGTTTGAAATCAAACAGAATTTCATAATTTTATACTTCTATATCATCTTCATCTTGTTATAAATCATTTTTTTTCTAATGCTTCAAGGTATTGAATAACTCATCTTTTTGATTTTTGTTCAAGTAAAAATTGTAATTCTTCTATTGTAGGAGATTGTCATTTACGAGCTATATAATCACTTATAACTTTAAGTGCATTTTCTTGTTTTTCTGTAATCATAAATTTAAAATTATATACTAATATATATACTTAAGTATATAAAAAAATAAAAAATAGCAAATTAAAAATATTTTTTTATAAACTAATTTTGATTTTTATAAATTTTTAAGTAAAAATAGCCAATCTAATAAATTAATTTTTAGCAAAAAATGATAAATTCACACTTAATACCAATATTTTCTTTTTCTATAATAACTTTTCTTTTTTGAATGTTAATAATTCCATATTATATAGAATTATTAAAAAAATATAAAATAGGAAAACAAATTAGAGAAGAGGCTACAATTTGAAAAGCAACAGAATTTGCAAAATTACATAAAGATAAAACATGAACACCAACTATGTGAGGATGAATAATTCTTCTTATAGTTTTTTTTATGGTAATACTTAGTGTAGTTGCACAAAAAACATGATATATAAATAATTCATTATTTAATCAAAGAGAAACTTATTTAACTTTATTTACATTATTTGCTGTTTGACTTCTTTGAGCTGTCGATGATTTTATGAATGTTAGATGAATTTGAAGAACAAAATGATTATCAGCAAAATTTAAATTTTTCTGGTTATTTGTTTTTGCCTGACTTTGAGCAACTTGGTTTTATTATAAATTATGATGGAATGTTGTTGATAATTTATGACATTTTGTAAAAAGTATAAAAATCCCTTTTGAATGAAATTTAAAAATTTGAATATGATTTATTCCACTTTTTATTTTTATAATACTTGCTACATCAAATAGTGTAAATATAAGTGATTGACTTGATTGACTTGCTTGATGATTACTTTTGATGAGTTATTCTGTTTATGCTTATATAACATATGATCAATGACTTTATTTGCTTTCAACACTATGTGTTACAATAATTTGAGCATTAGTAGCTTTTTTATGGTTTAATGTAAAACCAGCAAAATTTTATATGTGAGATGTGGGAAGTTTGGCTCTTGGCGCTAATTTATGAATAATGGCAATGCTAACAAATACTATTTTTATACTAATTATTGTTTGAGCAATTTTTGTATTTGAAACATTATCTGTAATTATACAATTAACTTCAAAAAAATTAAGAAAATGAAAAAAAATATTTAAAATAGCTCCTTTTCATCATCATCTTGAAGCTATATGATGGGCTGAAGAAACAGTCGTTTTTAGAATGTGGCTAGTTTGAGCAATTCTTGCTATAGTTTGAATTATTTTTTATATGACTTAGTTTTTTTTTGTCACTTTTTATATATAATATCGTTTATATTTATAGTTTATAAATTAATTTTAAAATTATGAAAAAAATATTTTTAAGTATCGTGTTTTTTATGCTTTCATTTCAGGCTTTTGCTGATATTAGTACAACTGAAATAACAATCTCGAGTTCAAATTCATTGTCTTGAGAAATAAATTTATCAAATAAAGCTGATAATTATAATTTAGATATAAAAATTCCTTTAACTGATAATCAATTTTTAAATAAAGCAGTTAGTAATTATGTGAATAATTATATTTCTGATTTTAAAGCAAGAACAAATAATTTTGAAAAACTTTCAAATAATTGGAAATATGAATTAAATATTTCTGGAGAAAAAAATATTGTTTGAACAATTACTACATACAAACTTACTATTTATGAATTTACTTGATGAGCTCATGGCTTGACTATTATAAAAACTTTTAATTTTTCAAAAGATTGAAAAAAAATCACTTTGAAAGATAAGGAGCTTTTATCAAAAATATCAATATTTTCTATAAATTATTATAAAGATTTACTTAAAAACTGAAAAATTGATAC
>JAQVPN010000100.1 GCA_028702055.1 Candidatus Altimarinota bacterium
TACTTTCTTATTTGAATAATAAAAATATACTTATATGAGTAGTGAATTTAGTAGTGTTTAGGGTGTAGAAGATTTAAAGTAGATAGTATTTAAATTTAAAATAATAATTTAAGATGAATATAGATTTTAATAATTTTAAAAAATATTTTAATGCAAAATTTTGGCAAGCTTTTAAAAATATGGTTTTATTTTATTGACCAGAAGATTTATCTATTGAACAGAAGGAAATAATAATAAAAAATTTGTATTTAGATATTGTTAATAAAAATTATTATCCATCTATTCCTAGAAAATTAATTTATAAAGAAAAGGCTAAATGAGTTCCAAGAGTTATTCCAGTTTTTGAAATTAAAGATTATTGTTTATATTACTTTTGTATAAAAAAAATAGAAGATAAAATAGCAAAAAATAGAACCCCAAATACTTTCTGATGATGGTCATTATGATGAAAAATTAGACAAAATGAAGATGAAGAAATTAATATGTTAGAAAATATTATACATAATTTTGAGGATGAAATGGCTAATTATTATGATATTTCAGTTTCTGAATATTCATTTAATCCTAAAGCTTGGTCAAAAGCATATTGAGACTTTAATTGAAAATTAAAATCAACAATAGAATCTTGAAATTATACTTTTTGTGTTGAATTTGATATTGCAAATTTTTACGACTGTATAAATTTAAATTTATTAGAAATTTATATTAGGGAAATTTGAGAAAATAATGATAGTGAAATAATATCTGTTTTATTTCATTTCTTACAATATTGGAATAGAAAAAATAACCATTATAACAAAAGTACTGTTTGAATACCTCAAGATGCTTTATGAGATTGTTCTAGAATATTAGCAAATTATTATTTACAAAAATATGATAGTTATGTTTATGATTTATGTTGAGATGATTTTAAATATTTTAGATATGCAGATGACCAATTCATATTTTGAAATAATATAGATGAATTAGAAGAAAAAATATTTAAAGTATGAATTTTTTTAAATAAATTATGATTAAGCATAAATCAAAAAAAAGTAGAATATTGGCAAGTTGAAAAACTACTTGAATATAGGTCATATAATTTATTTGATATAATTTCTGAAGATAGTATTTCAAATGATAATATAGAAAAATTTATATCGGAAATAGTAATGTTATATAAACAAAATTGACACGAAAAATTAAAAAGTAAATGATTAAGTCTACTAAATAAAGCAATAATTTTGAATTTAAATAATGTGAATTTATGAGATAAATTATATTTAAAATCACTTTTTTTAGATGAAAATTATCTAAAACAGGCTAAACCATATCAATTTTGATATATATATAATTTATTAGAAGAAAATGAAAAAGAAAATTTTATAAAATTACTATATAATATTGCTGAAAAATATAAATATAATCAATTTCATTATTCAGTTTTACAATTTTTTGAAAATCAAAAATTAGATAAAAATTTTATTCTTGGCAAAATTAATGAATTAGAAAAATTTTATCTAACTAAATAACTCCTATAAACTAACCTATGTACCCAACAAAAAAACTTTGAGAAATTTCAAAAACTACAAGCTGAGGAACTCCATTAAGAAGTAATGCTTCTTTTTGGTGATGAAATATTCCTTGGCTTAAATCTTGAGAATTAAATGATAATCTTAAAATTAGTTCATCGGAAGAATTTATTACAGAAATTTGATTAAATAATTCATCAGCAAAGTTATTTAAAAAATGAACTTTACTTATAGCATTATATTGAGCTACAGCTTGAAAATTAGGAATTTTAGATTTTGAGTCTACAACAAATCAAGCAGTTTGTTCTATTCAAAATGTTTATAATGTTTTTATTGAGAAATTCTTATTTTATTATTTATTTTCAAAAAGAGAACAAATAATAAAAGATAGCTTTTGATGAGCTCAACCAAATATTAGTAAAAGTTATTTAGATAATTTTCCAATCCCACTCCCACCTCTTTCAACCCAAAAACTCATAGTGCAAAAACTAGACCAAGCTTTTGAAAACATAGATAAAAATATAAATCTCACAAAAGAAAACCTAAAAAATCTAGAAGAACTCAATAAAAGTGTTTTAGAAAAAGTTTTTAGTGATTGAGAGTATGAAATGAAAAAATTATGAGAAATTTGTGAGTTTTGACCTAAAAAAAGTGAAACAAATATTTTAGAAAAAGAAACTTTAGTTTCTTTTGTCCCTATGAAATATGTAAACGAAAAACAAATGTTTTTTCAAAGTGAAGAAGAAAAAGCTTTAAATGAAGTTTATAAATGATATACTTACTTTGCTGAAAATGATGTATTACTTGCAAAAGTTACTCCTTGTTTTGAAAATTGAAAATCTTGAATTGCAAAAAATCTTAAAAATTGAATTTGATTTGGTTCTAGTGAATTTTATGTTTTTAGAATTAATTGAAACACTATTCCCGAGTGGATTTATTATCTTTTTATAAATGATAATTTTTTAAAAGAGTGAGCGAACAATATGTCTTGAGCTGTTTGACTAAAAAGGGTTACAAAAGATTTTATATTAAATTATAAACTTCCACTTCCACCACTTCAAAAACAAAAAGAAATAGTTGAATATTTAGATGAAGTTTTTGAAAAAAATAAAGAATTAAAAACAAAATATGAAGAACAATTGAGAGAATTGGAAGAATTGAAACAAAGTTTATTAAAAGATGCTTTTGATGGAAAACTTGTGAAAGAATAAATAATTTGCATTTGTAGTAATAAAGTATATAATATTATAGTTTTAATAACTACAAAGTAAATATGGAAATAATAAATAAAATAGCAAAAATAAGAGAAAAACTAGATTTATATGGTAAACCTTACATAACAGAAGAGCTATTACAAAAACTTTTAGATAAATTTGCTCCAAATTATTCTATTACAAACCTCTCTAATTTATGACTTATAACTCCTATAAAAAGATGAAAAGTCTATATAAATAATAAATATAATGCTTTTGTAAATTCTTTTGTAGTTGGAGATTTGTATATGTGAGACGATTTATATATATTTTGATGACTTTGAGTTTATAATAGATATAGTTTGACTGAACAAGTAGCAGAATGGCAAACCATTTATAATACAAAAATTTCTTGAAAAAAAATTATATGAAATTCTAAATTTATATTTGTAAGACAAAGAGAAAATTTCTTTTATTGATGAAAGAAAGAAAAATTTGAAGAGTATTCTTATAATATTATGACTATTGAAAGAGCTTTTATTCAGATGATAAAAGAGTGAAAAGATTTTAGTAATCTGCCTTATTGAATAAATAAAGATAAGCTTTTGAAATTTGCTTTAAAATATGCACCAAAAACTATAATATCTAAAATAGAAAAATTATGTATATAAGAAAAATAAGTGATTTTCTCTCAATTTATAAAAATTATGAAATAAAAGATTTCATTCAAATCTTAGAATATTCAAATGCTAAAAAATTTGATAAATCTAAATATGAAAAAGATTTTTTGCTTACTTTGATTTTGATAAAATTCTGACAAAAATATCCTGACTTAGTTTTTAAATGATGAACTTGTCTCAATAAAATATATTTTCCATATTTTAGACTGAGTGAAGATTTAGATTTTGTAATAAATAAAGATATTGGAAGAACTGCAAGACAAACTTTACTCAAAAAATATGAAGATGATTTTGTATCTGATTTAAATATTCTATGACTTAAATTAAGAGATGAAAGAACAAAATATGATGAACATAAACTAGCAATGTTTACCTTTGAATACAATTCAATTTTGGATAATTCACTTCAAACAATTAAAATTGATATTTCACTGAAAAATAAATTATATCTTCCAACTTTTTCAGGAGAAATAAAATCAAATTTTAAAGATACTTTTTTAGAAGAAAATATATTTCAATCACATTTTATAAATTGTATCAATTTACAAGAAGCTTTAGCAGAAAAACTAAGAGCGAGTTTGACTAGAAAAGAACCAGCAATCAGAGATTTCTTTGATATTTGGTATGTGAAAAATAATAGTAATTTTGATTTTGAAAATGAAGAATTTAAAAAATTACTTGATATAAAATTAAAAGAAACAGACTACAAATATACTCTTGAAGAAAATTTTGAAAATCTAAAAAAGCAAGTACAAACAGACCTAAAACCAGTTTTAAATAATGATTTTTCGTTTGATTTTGAAGAAATATACGACTTTAT
>JAQVPN010000009.1 GCA_028702055.1 Candidatus Altimarinota bacterium
CCGTGTTGATTACATCTAGCTTGAATACTAAATTCATCAAAATCAGATATATCAAAACTAGCTTCTGGTAAATCTTCACTTGCTAACAATTTTTCTTCAACTAAATCTCCATATTCATCATAAATTCATATAGAATAAATATAATGTTCTTCAATCATTGGATGTTCTTCAAATCAAACTATAACATTACATTTTTCTCAAATTATTTCAATTTTTGGAACATGCACTTTTTCTAGATATGATAGATTATTTTTATCTTCAGGTTCTAGAATTTCTTCTTTTATAGTAAGAAAATAATCTTTTGAAGCATAACAACTAGGACAACAAAATTCATCATCTATATCCTCAAACATAGTTCATGCTGATATTCATTCAATTTTATCTCATTTCGCTTCATCATAAGTATAATTTGAACAATTTGTACAGATATAAATCATAAGTTTTTTATTGGATTTTATTTAAAGTAATTTTAGTATACTCAAATTATTTCTTTGTCAAATAGTAAGAAGATAATAAAATAAAATTTGAAATTTATAAAAAAGTAGTAAAATCTTCTATAAGAATTTAATTAAATAAACTTTCAAATATGTTCTCACAAAAAAGAAAAGCTTTTACCTTAGTAGAATTAATAATAGTAATAACGATACTGGCAATCTTACGAACAATCTGATTTATGAGTTTCCAATCATATACAACAGATGCAAGAGATTGAAAAAGAAAAACAGACCTTTGAGAAATAAGAAAAGGCCTAGAAATCTATCAACTAAAAAATCAAATACTACCCAAACCAGATGAACAAATACTAACAGTAAAAACAGGATCAACAATACTGTCATACCAATGATACTTGTGAACAACAGTACAAAAAACAATAAGAGCAACAAGTGATATAAAAGATACAAAAGATAATACATACTATACATATACAACAAACTGAACTCAAACAAAATATCAATTACTAGCAATGCTAGAAAATAATCCAATAGCATTAAATATAAGAAACAGAGAAAATCTAATAAATCAAACTTATGCAATAACAGATTATAGTAATAGATATACATATACATTATGAAGTAAGATATGAGTATTTCTAACATGAAGTACAAATGCTCCATTACAAGAAACATTAACATGAGTAGATTTAAGTTCAAATACAAATACATATAAAGTAATATTCTCAAATACAACAAATAGTGGAACAATAAGTTCAAGTTGAACTAGTTTGTATATAGAAATAATAAATAATCAATGAACATGATGAACAACGATACAAACAAATTCATGTACAACACAACCAAGTTATACAAATGCAATATTTACAATCTGAACACCAATAACTATAAATCAAGCTTGGCAATGAACTACTAGTACTTGAGCTTGTTATTATACATGTTGAGCATGAAAAGTATTAGTATGAAATGATTGTGTATCAGAAAATTGTTCATGAACAACACCAGATTGAATAGCAAAAGTATCAAATGCTTTAACATTTGCATGATGAACATGGAATTATAATACTAATTGATGACTATGTACATATTCATGTTGAACATGATATCATACAGAAGATTCATGATTAAATTGTATCTCAAATACTAAATCTTGTGCAATAACAAATTGAGTATGAACTCAAACTTGGAATACTTGAACAAGTAGTTGGTGAACATGTATTATTAGTAGTTGTAATACAAATTATACAAATATATCTTGATCTTGTTTTATAAATGAATATTTACAAGATGGTAGATGAGATTCTTTATGAAACTGAAATTTACAATATTGAACAATTACTTGTAATACTTGATATCAAGTAATATTTAAAATATGAGAAACTTGTGTAATTAATAATGATTGGAGATGAATAATTCAAAATACTTCAGGATTATGTTCTTATAACTGAATTTCTTGAACTTGTCAGAATTGAATAAAAAACCCATCTTGTGCTTATCGGTGTAATTTAATTAAATAAAAGAAAATAATCCTTACAAATTTTTTGTGAGGATTTTATATTTCTTAAAACAAAAATTTCACTAATAAATTATTTTTCTTATAATCTTAAAAAATTATTAAATTTAAAAAAATAAAAAATGATAGATGAATATAAAAGTTTAAGTGAAAAATTTATAAAAAAATGATTTTGGTTGTATTTATTTTCCTTTATTATAGCTCCAATTTGATATATAATAAAAATAATAATTTCAAATGAATTAAGTGTAGAAGAAGTTTGAATCATTTATTCTGTAATGAGTTTGGTTACACTTTTATCAAGTTTTAATGATTTTTGATTAACAGAAAGTTTGAATTATTTTTTACCAAAATATATAGAAAAAAAAGATTATTCGAAAGCTAAATCTGTTTTAAATTACACACTTTTAGCTCAAATTTTCACAAGTACTATAATTTGATTATTTTTACTTTTTTGAAATGATTATTTAGCAAATAATTATTTTCATCATAAAGAATCAGCTGATATATTGTTTATTTTTGCATTTTTCTTTTTTTGACAAAATCTTTTTGCTATTGTTCAAACATTTTTCTGAAGTATTCAAAATACATTTTATCAAAAATTTATAGAGCTTATAAGAATGTGATTTATATTATTTTTTACTATTTGAATTTGGTTTTTTGATATAGGAAATATAAAAACTTTTTCAGAAGCTTGGGTTTGATGAATGTATATTTGAGTTATTTTTGCAATAATCTTTTTTACAAAAAAATATTATTTACCATATTTCAAAAAAGAGAAAACAATCTGGTCTATAGATTTATTTAAGACATTATTTTCTTATGCTTTGATGATTTTATTAGCATCGCAAGCTTCGACAATTTTGGGACAAATAGATATGCAAATGATTGTTTATATTCTTGGTATGAAAGATGCTTGATATTATACAAATTATTTAAGTATTATTTCTATTCCTTTTATGGTTATTTGACCTATTTTTGCTTTTCTGTTTCCTGTTTTTTCATCTATGCATCGAAAATGAGAATATGAAAAAATCACAACAATAAAACAAATTTTTACAAAATATTTCATCGCTATAGCATTTATAACTAATACTTTATTTTTTGTATTTTGACCAATAATTGCTTATATACTTTTTGGTGAAAAATTTTTATATTCTTGAGTAATTTTACAATATTCAGTATTTTTCTTACTTTTTAATTTTTTACTTCAAATAAATTTTAATATACTTGGTTGAACTTGAAGAGTAAAAGAAAGAGTAAAAATAATATCTATAGCAATAATTGCAAACATGATAACAAATTATTTTCTTATAAAACTTATTTGAGTAGCCTGAGCATCTCTTGCGACTTGAATTGGTTGGTTTATCATATATTTTTTAAGTGAAAGACTTTTATATAAGGAATATGTAATAAAATATGATTTTAAATTCATAAGTAAAAATATAATTTTTTCAGCAATTCTATGAATTTTTACTTGGATTTTTGTTTTACCATTTTTTGAAAATTTAGGAAGATGAATTTCTTTCGCTTATTTATGCTTATATTCTCTTATTTATCTTTTGTTTTTTGCCTTTGTAAATAGAGAGGAATTTTCTCTTTTTATTTGAGAAATAAAGAAAATTAGAAAAAAATAAAAAATTATAAAATAATAATAAAAAATTTATGCAAATTCTATTTTATGTGTTTATCTTTATACTTGGATTATTATTTTGAAGTTTTTCTTCAGTCTTAATAACTAGATTAAAAACTTGAGAAAAGGGAATTATGAACTGAAGAAGTCATTGTCCAAAATGTAATCATACATTGTCTTTTTTTGATTTATGTCCTGTTTTTTCATATATTTTCAGAAAATGAAAATGTGCTTATTGCAGTGAAAAAATAAGTATAATGTATCCCGTTTTAGAACTTGTTATGTGATTATTTTTTCTTGCAAGTTCATATTTTTTGATTGATTTTAGTTTGATTTTATCTTGAAATTCGAGTGAGATTATTAAATTATTTTTCTTTTTATTTATTACATTTATTTCTGTAATTATAGCTGTTTATGATATAATTTATCTTGAAATACATGATTGAATAATCTTAACTTGAATAATAGTTTCTCTTATTTTTATAATTTTAGGAACATTAAATCCAGATTTTAATATAATAAATACATTATTTTATTGAACAAAGCCACTAGATATAAATATTTTTTCAATTTTGCTTTGAATTTCTATTTTAGTTTTACTTTATGTAATTATTTTTTCTTGATTAAAAGAAATTTATGATTTGATTATTATTTGATTAAGTATTTCTTCTATTATTGCTTTTAAATATTATTTTCAAATTGAAATTGTCTCATCTATTGCTATTATAGGAGCTATTATAGGAGCTTTATGATTATTTACTTTTTTGTATTTACAGCATATTGTATGAGTTTTTTTACATAAAATAGAAAAAATGAAAAATGTAGAAGAAGAAAATTATAGATTTGAAAATGGTATAATCTGAGCTTGAGATTTGAGAATTGCAATATTTGTATGATTATTACTTTGACGATTTTATACTATTGTTTGATGATTTTTAACTTATATAATTGGTAGCATTGTGTGAATTTTTGTAATAATTTTATCTATTTTAAAATGAAAAAGTGCAACTTGACTTGTTGTGCCTTTTTGACCATTTTTGATTGTATGATTATTATTTACTCTATATTTCCAAAGTTATATTACAGAATTAATACAAAAATTTTTCAGCTATTAAAAAAAATATTAAAAACTTTTTGAATTATCATTATTAAAGATTAAACTTTAAATATTAAAATTATAAACTTTAAAAAATGAAAAAAAATAAAATAATAATTATCTTTTCTTTGTTAATTTTTTTTATACCAATTTTAGCAAAAGCAGAATTTGTATATCCATTTAAAGAAATATCTAAATCAGATTGTAGATTTGAAAATTTTGATACTTTATCTAAGGATTGTAAAAAAGATTTTCCTATATTACACACAGCAGATTATAAAAAATTAAAAGATGATTATAATTACAGAAGGGTTTATACAGTTTTATGGTGAGCAACTTATGATTATGGTTGGGATGTTTGATATGGTAGCCATCAATGAGTTGATATAGCTACAAGCGAGTGAACACCGATTTATGCTATATGAGATTGAACTGTAAAAATAGCTTGGGAAATGACTGGTCGGTGAAAAGCAGTTGTTATAGAACATCAGGTTAATTGAAGGAAAATTTATTCAAATTATGCTCATATGTCAAAAATATGAGTAGTAAGTTGACAAACAGTTAAGGCTTGAGATTTGATTTGAAAGGTTGGTCATACTTGAAATTCATATGGAAATCACTTGCATTTCCAAATAGATTTGGACACTTCTACAATTCATCCATATTATCCTACAAAATTGACTTGTAGTGATCCAGTATGAAATGAAATGACTTTGGTAAATAAATGATATTGTAGAGATGATTTATTAGCAAAAACTGTGGATCCACTAGCTTTCCTAGAATCTAATTGAGCCATAGTTAGTGCGACAAAAACAATTTCTCAAATAAAAACAGATAATATAAAACAAGTAGAAGAAACAAAAATAGCACAAAAAACAATTCTTTCTAGAGCTGAAATACAAAAAATGGAAGTTGAACAATTTTTAAAAAATTATAAAATAAATTTTGAAATAAATAAACTTTATACAAATTTAGCTTTATGAGATAGTTTAAAAATAACTATAAATATAAAAGACAGATTTTGAAAAGCATATAATTGAACAACACCAGATTATATTAATGTAATTAAAAGTAATTCTAATTTAACAGTTTTTCCGGAGAAAATTTTAATTCTTGAAAATTGACAAAGAGATATTGTTATAAACTGAGTAAAAAAATGAAATTCTGTTATTGATATAAAAATTTGAAGTGTAAGTGTTAAGAAATTTGATTTTTTTATTTACTGAAAAACCGATGTAATTTATTGAAATAAAGCTTGAATTTGATGAGATAAATGAGTTTGATTATGAGATAAAACATCTTCAAGAGTTGTTATTTATAAAGATAATACTAGATTAATTTCAGTTCCTTATTCTGGAAAATATATATTAAAATCACGAAATGACAATATTTTATTTTGTTTAAAACAACCAAAAATAGAGAAAGAAATAGATTCTGTAATGGCTACAAAATGTAAGCCAGAAGATTATAAAAAATCTATAATTTTTGATATAAATAATACTTTTCAATGAACATTTTATTTTGATTATAAAGTTATTTGAAGTAATAAATCTTATGTTATAAATGTTTTAAATTGGAAAACTAATAAAATTTTATGAGAGAAAAAAATAGAAATTTATGCATCAAAAGATTTAGATAAAAAATATGTTTATTATGAAGAGATTTATAAATTTCTAAAAGCCTGAATAGTTGAAAATAAAACTACAAATTATTTCCAACCTGACAAATCTTTAATTCAATCAGATTGATTAATTTTTATAAATAATATTTTAAATTATTTACTTAGTGCTGAAGAATCAAAATCTAATAAAGATTCTTGAAAAATAACAAAATTAAAATTAGCTCTTTATTCTTTACAAAATGAAAAATCTAGTAGATCAACAAATCTTACAAGGAAACAATTTTTTGATTTAGTTTATAAATATCTCATTTTAAATAAAAAAGATTTAGAAATTATAAAATATCTTGACTTAACTTCTGATTATAGAGCAAAAGTTTGAAATATTTTTAATCAAAATAATACATGGAAAGATAAATTTTGAGCAAAATATTTTCAACCAGATAAAGAAATAACTAGATGAGAAGCTGTTTACATGCTTAGTTTGATAAAATAAAAAAATGGAAACTTTAAAGTTTCCATTTTTTGAATTCTTATTAAGATGGTATCTTAAAGATTTGAGAACAAACTAATGCAATTCCCATAATTGTTAAGGCTATTGCGGCAATATTTATTTTTCTACTACCTTTTTTATCATCTATCATATTCATAAGAATTTCCTCCTTTTTTTTGTGGGATGGGATTATAAATAAAACAAAATTATTTGCAAAAGTATTTTTGAAAAAAAGATGAAAAATATTATTTTTCATCTTTTTTATAATTATTTATTTCACTACTATATTTACAATTTTTCATTTTACATAGATTTCTTTTACAATCGTTTTTCAGTCTAGCCATTTTGCAACTTGTTCATTGCTATGAGCTTTTTCTAAAACTGATTTTTCATCTTCTTCTATATTTATTTCTATTTCTCATCTTAATTTTCCAAGAACTTGAACTCAGATAACAACTACGTCATCTTTTGCCATATTTTCATCAAATTTTGGCCAAGAAGAGGCAAATACAGAAGTTTTATTTCCAAGTCTTTCCCAAAGTTCTTCAGCTAAATGTGGAGCGAAAGGATGAACTAATTTTATAAAAGTTTCTTTCCACTCTCTTTTCAATTTTTCATCTTTAGGCATTCATTCATTTAACAAAATCATCATTGAAGAAATTGCTGTATTGAATTTGTAATTTTCTATATCTTCTCCAACTTTTTTGATAGTTTTATGAAGCTGTTTCATGACTTTTTTATCATCAGCTGAATATCTGTCTTCTTCAAAAATTCTCTCTAACCTTTCTATAAATCTTCTCACCCCCACAATTCAAGTTGGATTCCAAGGAGCAGAATCTTTGAAATCTGCCATATACATCTCGTAAAGTCTCAAAGAATCAGCACCATATTCCTCAACTATATCATCAGGATTTACTACATTTTTCAAACTTTTACTCATTTTTGAGATAATTTGTTTCAATTCTTCTCCAGTTGATTTTTCATAAAATTTTCAATCTTTTTCTTCTACTAAATCATTTGCAACAAGTCCACCATTTGCTCTTTGATAAGCGAAAGCTTGAATTAATCATTGATTTCTAAGTCTATAAAATGGTTCGTCATGTGACACAACTCAAATATCAAACAAGAATTTATGCCAAAATCTAGCATAAAGCAAATGTAAAACAGCATGTTCGGCACCTCAAACATAAGAATCAACTTGTCCCCAATATTTTTCTACTTCTGGATCCACTAATTTCTCAGAATTATTTGGATCCATATATCTTAAATAATACCAACAAGAACCACCCCATTGAGGCATAGTATTTGTTTCTCTTTTTCAATTTAAATTATCAGCAAGTTTTATATTTACAAAATTATCTACTTTTGCAAGTGGAGATTGTCCATCACCAGACGGAGCGAAATCTTCAACTTCTGGAAGTTGTAATGGTAAATTATAATCACAAACTATTTTTGTATAAATTCAATCATAAATTTTTGAAAAAGCTTTTCAGTTTATTATAAGTTTTGTACATCAAATATCTCCACAATCACAATTATGACATCTTTTTTCAGTTCATTTTTTATCAAAAATATAAGCTTTATTTGCTTCCATTGTATCAGTCATACTTGATATTTTTGGAAGTTTTTCATAATCATCTAATGAAATATGAATTAAAGGAATTGGTTCACCCCAATATCTTTGTCTAGAAAATAACCAATCTCTAAGTTTATAATTTACTTTTTTTGTACCAAATCAATTTTTTAGAGCATATTCAGTTAATTTTGTTCTTGCTTCAGCCGAGCTTAATCAAGAAAAATCTCAAGAATCAACTAAAGTTCAATCTTCTGTAAAAACTCTTTCTTTTTGTAAAAAAACTGGATATTCATTTATTACAATAGTATCATATTTTTCTTTTAAGTCTTCTCAAAATAAATTAAAACTTGTTGATCAAATAACATATTTCACTTCTATTCCCATTTTTTTAGCAAATTCAAAATCTCTTTCATCATGAGCTGGAACGGCCATAACTGCTCAAGTTCCATAGTTTCCTAGAACATAATCTCAGATATAAACTGGGATTTTTTCCCCATTAAACGGATTTATTACATAAGTTCCAGTAAAAACTCAAGTTTTTTCTTTACTTGTAGTTCTGTCTTGGTCTGATTTATTTTTTGCTTCTTCTATATAAGCTAGACAAGCTTGTTTTTGAGATTCTTCAATAAATTCCATAACATCTTTATGATCTGGAGCCATAACAGCATAAGTCATACCAAAAACAGTGTCTATACGAGTAGTATAAACTTCTATAAATTTTTCTTGTTTTTCATCAAACATTTTGAATTGAGCTCCTTCACTTCTACCAATCCAGTTTCTTTGCATATCTTTTATTCCTTCTGGCCAATCAAGTTTATCTACATCAGTTGCTAATCTATCAGCATATTTAGTTATTGCAAGAACCCATTGTCTGATTTTTTTCTTTTCTACACTTGTTCCACATCTATCACAAGTTCAGTCATTTAAAACTTCTTCATTAGCAAGACCAGTTTTACAAGATGGACAATAATTTATTGGTAAATCTTGTTCATAAGCAAGTCCAGCTTCAAATAATTTTAAAAAAATCCATTGTGTCCATTTATAGTATTTTGGATCTGTTGTATCTATTTCTCTATCCCAATCATATGAAATTCATAAAATGCCTATTTGTCTTTTATAATTTTCTATATTTTGATCAGTTGTAATTCTAGGATGAGTTCCAGTTTTTATAGCATAATTTTCTCGAGGAAGTCAAAAAGCATCCCATCACATTGGATGAAGTACATTAAATCAAGTAGCATGTTTATATCTAGCAAATATATCGTTTCATACATAACCTTTTGGATGACCTACATGAAGTCAAGCTCCTGATGGATAAGGGAACATATCTAAAGTATAATATCATGGTTTAGAAAAGTCATTTTCTGTTTTAAATGTTTTATTTTCTTCCCAAAATTTTTGCCATTTTTTCTCTATTTCTTTGTGATTATACATATTTATTATTTTAAATTGTAAATATTTTAATTTATTATAAGAATACTTAAAGCTTTTTCAAGATTATTGGAAACTTTGATTTCTATAATGAGTCAATTTATAAGATTTTTCTTCTTTTACTATTGAAATTACATCAAATTGTATTTTTTCAAAATCTATGTTTTTTGATTTACAATAAGCTTCAATAGTTTTTAAAATTTTAAATAATTTTTGTTTATTTACTGATTCTTCTCAAGTTCAAAATTTTTCAGAACTTCTGTATTTTACTTCTATAAAAATAGTTTTTGATTCAAAAAAAGCGATAATATCTACTTCTCAAAATCTACCAAATTTGTAGTTTGTATCAAGTATTTTATATCACTTTTCTATTAAATATTTTATTGCTATAATTTCTCATTTATCTCAAGTATTTTTCATAAATTATAAAATTTCAGCTAAAATCATATTTTTTATTTCTTCTATACTCATCATTTCTCAATTTTTTGTACAATTTAATCTTGTCCAATCATCATACATATCACAAACTTGTATTGCAGCTTCCCGAGATTTTAATAAATGATTTTTATCGGCTTCATGTATATCAAGATTTTTATCATTTTTTATATAATCTCTTTTTTCTTTTGTTGCTAAAAGTTTTTGAGAAACATCAGGTGGAACATCTAGAAATATAACTCTATCAGCTTTTGGAATACCGAAAATATTATATTCTAAATCATATTCCCAATCTAAAAACGCTTTTCTTTCATCAGGGTCTTCTATTTTTCAAGTTTGATGAATCATACTTGCCGATACATATCTATTGCTTATTATATAATCATAGTCTGCAAAATCTTTTCTTATATCAAAACTCGATTCATATCTATCAATTGCATAAAAAATAGAAGCAAGTTTAGCTGAAACTTCTTTTCAATATTCTCAATTTAAATATTTTTTTACCATGAAACTAGATTGTTCATCATATCTAGGATAATCTAAAACTTTTACTTTTTTTCAAATAGATTCCAGATATTCACTTATTAATTTTACTTGAGTTCATTTTCCAGAACCATCTATACCATCGATTACTATAAACATAAGTTATTTTGATAAATTTATATTATTTTTCTATTCTTTTTATAACTTTTTTAAGTATTTCTCTAACTGGATCTTTTTTCATACTTATTATTTCTTTGGCACAAATAACTTGTGATAATAAATTTATATTTGTTTTATCTTTTAAAATATCATTTTTTATATAACTTAATTCATTTAATATTTTATTATCAATAATTACAAATTTTTCTTTTATTGATTTTATTCATTCTGAAGCCAATGAAATATTTTCTAAGTATTCTTTCATAAAAGAATTATTTCATCCTCAACTTATAAATAATTTATATGGAATCGTATCTTCTCATAAAATATCAGATAAAGCTATTAAAAATCATTCTTTCCACAATTCAAAAAATGCTTTTTTTTCTTCTACATAATTTTTATTATCATCTAATTTTTTAATTATATTTGCTGTTATATCTGAATTTTTCTCTGAAATAATTTTTATTAAATCTCGTGTTCAAATATCAATTCTATTAAATCAAACTATTGATCCTGATTTTTGTATAATTATAGTGGTTTTAGTATTTCAAATATCTACAAAAATTACATCTTCATAAGATAGGGAAGTGTATTCTGCTAATTTTGGTATAGAAAATTCAAGTGGAACAATTGAAACTATATTTTTATTTAGATAAGTTCATATTGTTTGAATTAAATTGTATTTTGATAATGGTATAAAAATATTTAAAGTAGAAATACTTATATTTTCTCAAGTAAAATCTAGAGGATTTGTAACCTGTTGTCAATCTATAGATATTTTTGTGATACTACTAACTATAAGTTTCATATCAATATCTTGATATCAAGTTTTTTCTTGTATTGCCTTTTTAGCTTTTTCTAAACTTATATTTTCTACTTTTCCTATGATTTCATCTAATTCTGATAAATTAATTAAAGAATTTTTATCTTCTCTTTTATAATTTATTTTGTTTATTTCACTAATTATTGATTGAGTAGGAATATTTATAATTATATCTTTAGGGTTTATTTCACTATCTAAACTTGCTTTTATAAGAGCACTTTCTATAGTTTCACAAACTCCTTCTATATCTCAAATTTCTCAATGAATTATATCATTTATTTCTTGTCTTTTTTCTCAATAGCCAACAATATTGAAATCACCATCTTTTTGTTCACAGATGGCTGTTTTCACTTGATAAGTTCATATATCAATTATTGCAATTTTTTTTGTAGGAAGTAGTTTATCTATAAAAGACATTTTTAAAGTTTTTTGATTAAAAATTAAAGAATAAAGACTAAAAAGTATATCAGATTGCTTTTTTTAATATATTTTTAGTCTTTTTGTATATTTTTATCTTTTGTTTTTTATTTTGTTTGAATATCAAATTTTTTCAAGTAAAGCATTTCACTCTGTTATTTCTCAAATTCAAATAAGAGCCATCGCCAAATCTTCTGTTATTAATGGATCATTTGGTGATATATTTAAAGCTCTTTTAAGTATAGAAATTCCTCTTGTAGTTTCTCATACCATATTATAAGCCCATCATAAATTTCTTAAAACTTCAGCATTATTCAGCATCAAAGAATTTGATTTTTCTAAATAAGAAATAGCATCTTTAGCCTTATTTCTAGATAAACAAATAAATCATTTTAAATAATTTCAAGTTGCAGAATCAGAATTTAATTCAAGTGCAAAATTTACAGCTTTAGTTGCTTTTTCTAATTTTCCTAAAAATAAGTAAATATCAGCTAATTCTTCATATAATCTATAATCTGTATTATATCTAGTTAATGCTGTTTCAGCTAAAGAAATAGATTCATCGTATTTTTTTTCTCATTTTAATTTTTCTATATCTTGAATAATTTTTTTAATTGCATCCATAAGAGATTTTTTATAAATTAAAATTGTTTTTTTGTTTTTCATTTCAGGCAAATTGTACTTAAATCAATTTTAAAAATATAATTATAAAAAGCAAATCAAGTTTAAAAAATTTGTTAAAAACATTTTTTTATTTAAAATGAAGAAAATAAACAAAAAAATTATGTTAAAAAAATATAAAATTTGAATTGATGAAGCTGGTAGATGACCTTGGCTTTGACCTGTTGTAGCTTGTTCTATGACTTTTAATCCTGATAATTTACCAGATAAAATATTTCTTGATACTATAAATGATAGTAAAAAGTTAACTGAAAAAAAAAGGGATGAGATTTTTCATAAATTAATAGAATTATCAACATGAGTTAATCCACAAGTTTTTTTTGGTGTTTGAGTTGTTGATAATTTTTTGATAGATGAAATAAATATCAAAAAAGCAAATAAAGAAGCTATGAGAAGATCTTTATTAGAACTTTTAAGAAAAATAAATAAAGAGGAAATTTGAAGTGTTTTAGTTGATTGAAATGATAATTATATATTTGAAGAATTAGAAAAAAAACCAATTTATGTGATAGGTTGAGATGCTAAAATTCTTGAAATTTGACGAGCCTCAATAATAGCTAAAGTTTTTAGAGATAATCTTATAAATACATATTCTCTTATTTACCCAGATCTAAATTTAAAAAATCATAAATGATATGGGAAAAAAAAACATTCTGATTATCTTGTTGATAAAACTAAAGTTACAGGAATTCATAGATTGTCGTATAAACCAATAAAAAAAATAATAGAAAAAAAAGAAAAATTATTACTTCATGTTTGTTGCGGTCCAGATGCTACAATTCCACTTGTAGATTTTAAGCAAAAATATGATATAACTTGTTTCTGGTATGATCCAAATATTCATCCAAAAGAAGAATATGACAAAAGATTAGAAGCTTTTAGGCAAGTTTGTGAAATAGAAAATATTCCATTTATAGAGTGAGAATACGATACAAAAACTTTTTTTGATGCGGTTAAATGAGTTGAAAAAACTCCAGAAAAATGAGAAAAATGTAATAAATGCTATGATTTTAGAATGGAAAAAACAGCAAAACTTGCCAAAGATTTAGAAATAGAAAATTTTACAACAACACTTACTATTTCTCCTCACAAAGATATAAACAAGATATTTATAATTTGACAAAATTTATCAAATAAATATAAACTAAAATTCTTGGATTTTGATTTCAAAAAAAATAATTGATTTCTAAGAAGCATAGATTACTGTAAACTAAATAATATTTATAGACAAAATTATTGTGGTTGTGTTTATAGTGACAATTATCCTTTAAAAAAATAAATATGACAATAAATATAGAAGAATCATTAGTCGAATTAGGTGATAAAAAAAATTGAATAAAAAATCATCATATAAGACAACTTATCGATTTATGATTAATTACAAAAGATGAATATTTATCTTTGAAATGAGAAGTAGATGATAAAACTATAATAGAATGATTATGAGCAAGAGCTATAAAATCAAAAATAAAATCGGAATTTGATAAAATAATGACTCCTTGAATTGATAAATGAGATAAATTATAAAAAAGATGAAAAAAATTTTAAAAGATAAAATAATAAATATAGATGAAAATCTATTTGATAAAAAATTTTTGTTTCCTGTTTTTGAGTTTGATAAAACTGACGAAACAATTGTTTTTATGGAAGATTTGCTAAAAGAAAAGAAAAACGAAGAATTAGAAAAAAATATATGAGATAAATATGCAATTTATTCAAATGTATATTCAGATAAAGATGAACTTGAAATTTTTAAAAATTTGTTTGATGAAGCTATAAAAACCTGAAAAAAAATACATATAGTTTGAATTAGTTTACTTGAGGAAATTGAAATCTTAGAAAAATATTATGAAGATTTATGATTTTTAAGAGAAGATATTAATTGTTTTAGAGTTGATTATTCAAAAGTTTTAGTATCAGTTTCAGTAAAAATAGAAAATCTTATGTGGAGATGATCTGATTATAAAAGGATGTGAAAAAGTATATATTTTATTCCTCCTATCAGAGAAGCAGGTCAAGTAAAATCTCTATTTAAAGGTATAAATAGATGAAGTGTTGCTTGAATTTATCTTTGAGAAAAAAATGATGAAAAACTAAATTTTTTGCAAGATTCTTTAAAAAATGAAGATATTTTATCTCTAACTTTATGAAAAATACTTTATTATAATTTAGAAGATATTTGATTAAAAGGGAATAATGAATTTATAGAATTATCTTATTAAGTAAATCTTTTTATAAAAAAATTTGATTTTATCACAATAAATCTATATAATCCTAATTGTTTTTATTTACTAAAAATTATTTTTATGAAAAATAACATAAAAAAATATTTCTATGCTTGAGCATGAATGGCTCTTTTAGCTCAAAATACACTTGCACAAGCTGCAATTAGTTTTGGATGAAGTTCTACAGTAAACTCTGGATTAAAAGGTTCTGATCAATCAGCTGACCAATCAGTTCAAACTCTTATTTGAAATGGTTTAAAATTCTTATATATATTAGCTGTAGTTTATGGTATATGGGGATGATTCCAAATTCTTACTGCTGCATGAGCAGATGATAAAGTAAAAAAATGAAAAACAATACTTATTCAAGCACTTACTTGACTTGTAGTTATCTGGTTAGCTGGATCTATAGTTCAATGGTTAGTTACTGGAATACTTGGTTGAACAAATTAAAAATTTAAAAAACTCTCCAAAATTTTGGAGAGTTTTTTATTTATTCAATTTCAAAAGTTTTTAAATTTAGAGAAGATATATAATCTGATTTTATTTGATTTATCACATTTTGAACTTCAATTAAATTATTTACTGTTACCATAGATTTTCTATAATTTTTTACTCAAGGAAAATCTCTTAAATATAAAACAAGATGTTTTCTAACTTCTAAACTTCATTTTTTTTCTCATTTTGTTTCCATTAATTTTGCAGCATGAAATTCCATAATATCTAAAATTTCTCACAAAGTCGGTTTATAATTTCCAGGCAAAAAAGCCCAAGGATTTCAAAAACTTCATCTTCATATCATAAATCCATCTAGATTTTTTAATTTAGAAATTCAATCATCAAAATTTTTTATATCTCAATTACAAACTACGGGTATTTTTAAATGATTTTTTAATTCATAAATTTGAGTAAAGTCTGCGATTCAAGTATAAGCTTGTTTTGCTGTTCTTCAGTGAACTGTAATTAAACTTGCTCAGGCATTTTCAAGTCATTTTGCGAAATCATAAAGTCATTCTCCTCAATCAAAACTCAATCTTGTTTTTACACTTATTGGTAATTTTGTAGCCTTATTTATTGTTTCAATTATTTTAAAAGCGGTATCTTGATTTATTATAAGTCCAGAACCATGTCAACTTTTTACTACTTTTTTAGCTGGACATCACATGTTTATATCAATTCAAGCTATATTGTATCTTTCTATAATTTGTCGAGCACGAGCAAACATTTCTGGGTCTTTTCAAAAAATCTGAATAATAAGAGGTTTTTCACTTTCATTATGTGGCAATACAGAATCAGCTAAAAATTTAGAGTGGACTAATCAATCAGCACTATAAAATTCAGAAAAGCACATTACATCTGGAGCTATTTTTTTTACAACTTGTCTATAAGCACTATCAGTATAACCATCCATTGGAGCTAATGCAACAATTGGTTTATTTATATTTTGCCAAAAATCTTTCATATTTTTTATAATTTTATATAAAAAATAGATGCTTTTAAATTCATCTATTTTTGTTTTGTTCTTTTCTTTGAGTTATTATATTTTTTATTTTTTCTATTA
>JAQVPN010000101.1 GCA_028702055.1 Candidatus Altimarinota bacterium
AATAACTATTAAAATAAAATAAAATAAATGCTTAGCTATTATTGATAGAATTAGGAAATCAAAAGAATTTCATAAATAGAATGATTGAATTAATGTTTTCCATTCAATAGGTCAAAAATAAGCAACTAAATATGTTATAAAAGCAAAAGGTAAAGCTAATAAAACTCAGAAAAAAAAGCTTGAAAAAGAAATAATAATTTTTGAAATATTCCAATGTAGAAAATTTCTATAAACAAGTATTATATCAGAAAAAATTTTACTAAACATAATTATAAAAAATTAAAAAATTAAAATTGATTTTCATTAATTCCAGCTTGTTTTAAAACTGATTTTAATGTTGGGATTGGTATATCTTTTCATCAATGAAATGGTAAAATAACAGTTTTTCACTCTAATTTCAAAACTATATGACTTCATGTTTGCCTTGATATAGTAAATCAAAGTTTTTCCAATTTAGATAAAACTTCTTTTGGTTTTATTGGTTTAAGCATAAAATATAGATTTATTATTAGACTCTTTTTTTGTTAAAGACATTTCTTCAAAATATAAATTCATAGCTCATTCCAAATTTGATAAAGCTTCAACAAGAGTATCTCAATAATCAGATAAATTTAATTCTGGAATTTCTACTATATATTGTTTTGTTTCTAAATCATATCAATGTTTTATTGTAAAATTAAACATAATTATAAAAAATTAAAAAATTAAATATCAATTCTAGAAAAAAGTGGATTTCACTTTTCTTTTATAAGAAAAATTTCGTTTTTATCAATTAAATCTTGTAATTTTCAATTTTCTAAATCTTCCCTGTAATTTGTAAGTCCTAATCTATCAAATATTTCGCTCATTTTTTCTGGAAAAAATGGATATAAAGCTAATCAAACTTGTCTTAATCATTCAGCTATAGTGTATAAAACTTCTCTAGTTTCTTCTTGTTTTTCAGTTTCTTTTATAGTTTGCCAAGGTTGTTTTTCATCAGCGAATTTATTTAAATAATTTAAATAAATAAAACTAAAATCTAAAACTCATTTTAAATTTAAATTATTAAATGAATTTTTAATTAATTTATTAAATGTTTCAAATTTTGAAATAGTCGCTCAAAGTAAATTTTCACTAGCTATTTTTTCTCATTCTATATCTCATTCCCAAAAAGTAGTATTAGTATTAATATAATTAATAAACAAACTGCTATTATCTAAAATTCAAGATTTTTCTTCTAATTTCAAAGCTAAAACTAAAACTCTATTTAATAAATTTCCGAGATTATTTGCAAGTTTTGCATTATAAGTCAAAATTGCTTGTGATTCACTGAAATCTCAATCTTGACCAATATTAAAAGATGAAAGAAGATAAAGAGTTAATAAATCTTTATTATATTTTTCACTAAATTCTACTGGATCTATAGAATTTCCTAGAGATTTACTTATTTTTTGTCAATTTACTGTAAAAAATCAAGTAGTTAAAATATTTTTTGGTAATTCATATCATGCTGACATAAGCATTGCTGGCCAATAAATAGCATGAAATCTGATAATATCTTTTCAAACTATATGTAAATCAGCTGGCCAAAATTCTGACTCATCTTTTCCTTTATCTGAAGTTTTACAAACTGTAACATAATTAAAAAGTGCATCATACCAAACATAAGTAACTTGTGATTCATCAAATGGTAATTTAATACCAAATTTATTTGTTTCTCTTGAAATAGAAAAATCTTCCAAACCTCTTTTTACAAAAGCTTTTACTTCATTAAATCTGTCAGCAGGAACTACAAATTCAGGATTTTCCTCATAAAATTTAAGTAATTTATCTTGATATTTTGATAATTTAAAAAAATAATTTTTTTCTTTAATAGTTTCTGGAGTTTTTAGATGATCAGGACAAACTTTTATTATATTATCATTTACTTTTACTTTATCAGATATTGCAAAAGTTTCTCAAGTAGTTTTGTTTAAATAAACTAAATCTTCGTCTTTTTTAAAAGATTCACAACCAACACAATACATTCATTCATAAACTCATTCATAAATATCTCCATTTTTAAAAGAAATATCCAAAACTTCTCTTACGAGTTTATGGTGTCTTTCTTCAGTTGTCCTAATAAAATCAGTATATTTTATTTCAAGTCAATCCCAAACAGCTTTGTGTTTCCCTGCCATCATATCAAGATATGGCATAATTTCCATTCATAATTCAGATGCTTTATCTAAAGCTTTTTGACTATTTTCATCTACTCAAGTAGAAAATTTTACTCTTTTTCAAGAAATTTTATTATATCTAGCTAAACTATCAGATATTATAGAGCTATAAGCATGACCAATATGCGGAATACCATTTGTATAGTAAATCGGTGTAGTTACAAAAAAAGTATCTTTCATTTTATTGTTTTTTAGAATATATTATTTGGCTTTAAATATAAGATTTTTAGATAAAAATGCAAGAATTTTATCTTTAATTTGCAAAATTTCAAAAAAATATAAAATATTAAAGCTAAAATATAAAATATATCGCTACGAAAGTAGTTCAACTGTAAGATTTAAAAGGGTAACTTAAGTTACTCGCCCTTTTTGTTAATCTTTTATAGTTGAACAAAATTTTATGTTTTAGCGAACAATAGAGAGCTTAAGTTACCCTTTTTTGTTTGCTAAAATTTAAATTAAGTATATATTATTTTAGAAATTTATTTTTTTATAATTTATATATGAATAAATTAAAATATCATTTTTTATGATGATTAGTTTTTCTTGGAACTGTTTTATTTTGATATATTTGATATACGGCTTATACAAATCTCGCTATTCAAGCAGATTGAGCTACTATAACTAGAGATATCTGGAATGATGTTATAAATAAAGTTAACACAATCTGAAATACTTATGCTCCAACTTGAGCTATTATGGCTTTTTATCTGATTTCTTGTCCAACCTGACGGATTATAGCAGACTGAACAAATTGAACTCCAGATTTAAGATGAGAATTTATTAGATGAATAGATAATTGAAGATGAGTTGACACTGGTAGAACTTTAGCTAGTTGGCAAAGTGATAGTATTAAAAATCATAGACATTATGCTAATCCTACAAATAATTCACCTTCAAATTGACAACCAGATTATGCAAATACAACTATAAATTTAGATACTCAAAGTAATATAAGAAGTACTTGAGATATGATTTGATGATGAACAGAAACTCATCCTCGTAATGTAGCTCTTTTATATTGTATGAAACAATAAATTAAAATAAAATAAAAGTTTTTAAAAAAACTTTTATTTTATTTTAATATTTTCAAAATCTCATCAATTTCTGCCACAGAATTTATTTCATATTTATCTTTTCAAAATTTTCATATACGAATAAAATCTATTCCAAATTCTCAGGCAAATAATTTATCTCAATCTCAATCTCCAGTATAAATTGCTTTTTTACAAAAGTTTTCATCACAAGAATAAGCAATAAATTTTTCTAAATGTTCTCTTCATTTAAGTAATTTATCACTTCATAAAATCATATCAAATTTATCTTTTAAAGAAGCTTCTTCTAAATGTTTTATAGCTGTTGAAGTTGTATTTCAAGTCGTTAAAAATAAAGTATAATTTTTAGATAATTCATTTATTTTTTCTATAACTCAAGGAAAAAATTCTATTTTTACATCTGAAATTGCATCATAAATTTCATTTGTGATTTTTTCTATATCATAAAAATTTCAAAAAATCATTTCAACTTGTTTTATAAGTGGAAATCAAAATGTAGTTTCAAAAATATATTTTGATTTATCTATTAAATCTTCATCAATATTTCTTATATATTCATAAATTATTTTTGTTGTGTCATCCATACTATGAACCAAAGTTCAGTCCATATCAAAAATTAGATATTGTTTTTTCATTTTTTAAAAATTATTATTTCTTTACTTTTCCATGTGGAGTTCATTCCATAAATCCAGATTGAGTTTGAACTCAAATTCTTACTTTTTTATTAAAATCTTCTAAATTTTTAGCTCAAACATAAGTCATAGAAGATCTAAGTCCAGTTGTGAATTTATCAACTATATCTCAAACTGTTTTATATCAGTCTCTAAGATAAATTTTTGATGTAGAAATTCATTCTTGAAATAATGCTTTTTTTGCTTGTTC
>JAQVPN010000102.1 GCA_028702055.1 Candidatus Altimarinota bacterium
TTGGAAATATCGGAATTAAAAGATATTATAAATAGTTTAGAAACTAAATTTTGATTTGAACAAAATATAGAAATTACATTAGAAACCACTCCTCAAAATATTACATCAGAAAATTTAATATGATGGAAATCTATTTGAATAAATAGAATTTCGATTTGAATTCAAACTTTAAACGATAAATCATTAAAAGAAATTTGAAGATTTAATAATAAAATTAGTCTAAATGCTTTAAATGAAATAAAAAATTCAAAATTTGATAATATAAATTTGGATTTTATTATATGACTCCCTCATACAAAAAAATGAGAAATTAAAGAAAATATAGAATTTATTCTAAATAATTATAATTTTATAAAACATATTTCTGTTTATATGCTTGAAGATCATTATTATTCATTTAAAAATTCATTAAAAGATGAAGATTATTTATGAGAATATAATGAAATAAGAAATTTTTTAGAAAAAAAATGATTTAATTTTTATGAATTATCAAATTCATCAAAAGTTTGATATGAATGTAAACACAATAAAGCCTATTGGAATCACTCAGAAATGCTTGCATTTTGACTTTGAGCACATTGATTCATAAATTCTAAAAGATTCTCTTATTCATCAAATTTTTCATGATTTTATGAAAATAAAATTGAAGAAGAAATACTTTGAGAAAATGACTTGTTTTTGGAAAAAATTATGTTTGATATAAGAACTTCATGAATTGATAAAAAATTAATAGAAAAATTAAATAAAAAAAATATTTTAGAATTTATAAAAAGTTGATTCCTTGAAATAAAAGAAGATAAATTAATTTTAACAGCTAAATCTTATACTTTAGTAGATTTTATAATCAAAGAAATAATTTAAAAATTTGACAAAATATTAAATTAAATTATAAGTATTAAAAATAAATACAAAAAGGAGACGACATGTCTATTTCTTGGTGGGAAGCATTGATTCTATTAAGCATTGTGGTTTTTATATCATATTCCGTATGGTATAAATCAAAAATTATATCATTTAGTGATTTAGAAGGAGATTTTAAAATCTTTGACTACAAACTTGGTGGTTATATGGATATGGTGGATGTATCACTCCCAGTAAAAGGAGAAGATATATTTTTCATTGGATATAAACCAAATGAGAAAAAAAATGATTTTTTCATCTATGGTGAGCTTAAACCAAAAGATGGTTATATCTGTTTTTCAACTTTTTTGGGAGAAAAACCATGTGAGTTTATCATATTTTCTAACAGAACTGATGTCATAGCTGGTGAGTTAGGATTTTGGAGTGATAGACGAGCAAATGAAGTTTTTAATCCTCAATTTTGGCAAAAATGGGGAGAAAAAAAATACAAAAGTGTTAGAGTTGAAGGAAACAAACTAACTCCTTATGGTTCTACATTATAAAAAAAGACCTGAGATAAATCTCAGGTCTTTTAAACTTTAAAAAGCTATAAAGCTTTATACAATTTTTATTTTTGTTTTAACATGGAAACTTCATAATCCTAAAAAATTAAAAATTAATATAGTTACTTTTTTTGTAACAAATATATTAAACAATAAATTTTATAGTATGTCAAATCTTTGTTAAAAATTTTATAAATGAATTAAATTATAATTCATTTTTAATTTCATAAAGCTTATTTAAAGCCTCAACTGGAGATAAATTATTTATATCAAGTTGTTTTAATTCTTCCAAAATTGGACTTTCTTTTTCAATTATTTTTATTTCTAGTTCTGGTAAAGAAAAACTTCATAAACTCATTTGTTTTCAAGTATGAGATTTTTCAAGTTTTAAAAGCATTTTCTTAGATTCATTTATAACTTCTTTGTTTATTCAAGCTAATTTTGCAATTTCAAGTCAATATGATTTTTTAATTCATCATTTTATAATTTTCCTAAGAAAAACTATTCCTTCATTATTTTCTCATACAGCAACTGAATAATTTTCTACTCATTTTAAAACTATTGATTCATCTATAAGTTCATGATAATGTGTAGCAAAAAGGACTTTTGCTTTTTTTTCATCATGTAAATATTTTAAAATTGCCCAAGCCAAACTCATACCATCATAAGTAGAAGTTCATCTACCAATTTCATCTATAATTATAAAAGAGTTCTCTGTAGAATTATGCAAAATATTTGCCATTTCTTGCATCTCTACCATAAAAGTAGATTGTCCAAGAAAAAGATTATCACTTGCTCAAACTCTAGAAAAAATTTTATCTACAAGTGGAATAAACGAATCTCTTGCAGGAACAAAGCTTCATATATGAGCCATAAGTATAATTAATGCATTTTGTCTTAAATATGTAGATTTTCATCCCATATTTGGTCATGTTATAATATTTATATATTTTTTATTATCTAAATTTAAATCATTACTAATAAAATCTTTTTCTATTTTTTCTATAACAGGATGCCTTCATCAAATAATTTCTAATTTTGAATTTTTGCTTATTTTAGGTCTTGAATAATTATTATTATAAGCAACTCTTCCCAAAGAAGTTATCATATCTAAATTTGCAGTTTTATTAGACAATTCTTTTATTATTAAAAAAGAATTATTTATTTTTTCTCTTACATTTTTAAAAATTTCATATTCTTTTGAAAAAAGTAAATTTTCAGCATTAAGTATTTTCTTTTCAAAATCTTGAAGTTCAAATGTAGTATATCTTAAAGCTGAAACAAGAGTTTGTTTTGCTATAAAATTATCTGGGATTTTTGATTTTGCCGAAACTGGTAATTCTATAAAATACCCCAAAACATTTGTGAATTTTATTTTTAGAAAATTTAATCAAGTTTTTTCTATAAGTTCTGTTTGATAATTTGCAAGCCAGTCTTGAGAATGTTCAACTAGATTTCTATATTCATCAACTTCTATATCAAAACCAGTTTTTATTATGTTTCATCAAGTAATTAAGTTATTTGGTTCATCTTTGATAGCTTTATCTATCAAATCTATGATATTTTTTATTTCTTGCACTTTATAAAATTATTGGTAAATTAAATATATTTTTTTTATTATATTTTTTTTAGAAAAATTAACAACTTCAAAATAGTAAAAATTTTTTTGATTTTTTAAGTTTTAAAAGTATAAAAGAAATAGATTAAATTTACTAAAGCTAAAAAATATGATAAAAATAAATGAAAATGATACTATTGTAGATATTATAAATAAAATAAATGCTTCTCAAGAAAAAGAAATAATACTTGATTTTCCTTTTTGACATCCTGTATTACACAATTATTTATCTTTAAAAATTCTTAAATCTAAAGCTTGAAATAAACATATAACTATTTCTACTACAGATATTGCTTCAAGAAAAATCTGAAAAAATATTTGAATAAATTATAGTATAATAAATGATCCTGCTTTAATAGAAGAAAAAAGAATGCAAAATCTTATGATGCATAATTTTTCTTTCTTCGAATATATGATTTTTGAAATTAAAAAATATTTAAGAATTATTTATAAATTTTTATATAAAAAAACAGGACTTGATATTCTTATATATAAATCTCCTTATGATAAAGCAAGAAGATCTTGAGTATGATTATTACTTTTTTCTCTTCTTTTATCTTTTTGAATGCTTGTTTTTATATTTTATTTTGCTGTTTCAAAAACTTATGTTTATATAACTCCTGAAATAGAAATAAGAAGTAAGGCAAAAAATATAATTTTTCAAGAAGCAAAAGCCTCTGAAATAATAGAAAATGAAAATATTGTACCAATCAAAAAATTAACTTGAACTTATAATGTAGAAGAAAATTTTTGAGCAACTTGAATTGATTATGAAAATACAAAAAGATCAGAATGAAAAGTAACTTTTATAAATGATTTATCAGAAATTCAAACACTTAAACCTCATACTAGACTTACTTCTTCAGCTTGAATAATGTTTGAAACAACCGATTGGGTAGCAATTCCTGCAAGATGAAAAGTAGAAGCAAATGTTATAGCAAAATTATATGACACTGAATGAAAATTTATTTGAAGTAGATGAAATATAGAAAAAGATAAATTTATACTACCTTGATTAAAATTCAATAAAGATAAAATTTATGCAATCAGCGAAACAAAATTTACTTGATGATCTGATAATATTGCGTATCTTATAACAAA
>JAQVPN010000103.1 GCA_028702055.1 Candidatus Altimarinota bacterium
AGAAGTATTGAAAAATGAATTTGAAAAAGATTATTTTAAAGATATAAAGCAAAAAATTATAGATGATACAAATTCCTGAATAAAAATTTTTCCACCTTTTCCTCTTATTTTTAATGCTTTTGAAAAAACTCCATTTTCAAAATTAAAAGTTGTTATTTTATGACAAGATCCATATCATTGAGAAAATGAAGCACATTGATTAAGTTTTTCTGTTTTGCAGTGAATAAAAACACCACCAAGTTTAAAAAATATTTTCAAAGAAATAAAATCAGATTTATGACTTGATATAAATTGAAAAACAAATTTAGAGAGTTGGGCTAGGGAAGGAGTTCTTCTATTAAATTCAATTTTAACCGTTCAAGCAAATTTACCAGCAAGTCATTCTAAAATTTGATGGGAAAAATTTACAGATTCAGTTATAAAAACTATATCTGATAAAAAAGAATGAATTATCTTTATATTATGGGGAAATTTTGCGAAATCAAAAAAATATCTAATTGATGAGAAAAAACATTTTATTTTAGAGCGAGCTCATCCGTCACCATTTTCAGCTTATAATTGATTTTTTTGATGTAAACATTTTTCAAAAACCAATGAAATTTTAGAAAAAAGATGAATTAAAAAAATAAATTGGGAATTATAAATAAAAATAGTCAAATTAAATATTTATAAAATAAATAAAAAGTCTTGCAAAAAGCTTAGTTTTCTGCTAAAATATGCTCAGATATAAAATTTAACATTTTCAAAAAATAAATGAAAATCTTTGAAAATATAGGATATTATTTTAGTAATTTTATTATATTACTAACTGTTCTTTCAAACATAATTGTTGTTTATTTAATAAAAACTTGATTTATAGATATAAATTGAGATTATTTTTATGCTATCATTTTTTTATTTCTTATAATTCAATCAATTATCATAATGCTTATAATTAAGCTAAATTATGAAAATCCTATTCAAGAATTAGAATATAATATAAAAGCTTTTATAAGTTGAAGTCTGAAATGAAAAGATTTAGTCTTTAAAAAAAATATAAATCCACATTTATCATTTATTCTTCGTTTTTTTTCAACAACTTTAAATATGCTTAAAAATATCAGAGATGAATTTTTAAGCGGAAAGGCTATAAAATCAGAAGTTGATTTAGCATCAGAATTGCAAGAAAAATTATTAAATAAAAAATTAGAACAAATTCCATCTCTTGATGTAATTGCTAAATCTAGACCAGCTTGAGAAATTTGAGGAGATTCTTATGATATTATAAAACAAAATGATAATTATTATTTATATGTTTGAGATGCTACTGGTCATTGAGTCGCTGCTTGATTTGTAATGATGATGGTAAATTCTCTTATAAGTTGATTTTCAAAAATAGTAAAATCATGAAATTTAATACTTTCAATGACAAATGAAATATTAAAACCTAGAGTAAAATCAAATATTTTAATGAGTCTATTACTTGTTAGATGGAGTGAAACAGAAAAAAGATTATTTATGACTTGAGCCTGACATGAATATTTAATGATTTATAAAGCTTCACAAAAAAAGACTTTCAAAATTAAATCTGGTTGAATGGCTCTCTGAATGACAAAAGATATTTCAAAAATCTTAAAAGAACAAGAAATTAAATTTGAAAAAAATGATATAATAGTTTTATATTCTGATGGTATTACAGAAAGCTTAAATCAAAATAAAAAAGATTGAAATGAACAAATGTTTTGAGAAAATAGATTACTTGAAAGTATTGAAAAATCTCCAGAAATAGATATAGCTTGAGATAAGATAAAAACAGCAAGATGAGTTTTTAATAATATAACAATAGACTTAAGTAAATTTATGTGATATAAATATCATCAATACGATGATATTACATTACTTGTAGCACATTATACTTGATGAGAAAAATATGCAACAGATTTTGAAGAAAAAATACCAGAAGAATTTATAACAGAATGGAATTGGGAAAAATAAAAAATCATTAATCTTTAATTTTAATTTATGTCAAACGAATTACTAAAAGAGCTTATAAGTAAAAAATATTCTTGAGATGCTTTTTCTTATGAAATAAAAGATATAGTTTCAAATAAAAAAGAAGAAGAAAAAACTCTAGATTTAGAAAATATTGATACAGAAAAAGCTTTAACTAAATCAGAAGAAAAACAACTTTTAGAAATAGAAAAAGAATATAATGAAGCATTAGCTTATGTAAAAGATACTATTTCTCCAGCTTTTATGAAAATAATGCCGGATAAAATAAAAATAAACAATGTTTTTGCTAAAACTTTTTTTGTTTATGCTTATCCAAATTACCTAGAATGAAATTGGCTTTCTCCTGTAATAAATTGGGATACAAAATTTGATATGAGTATGTTTATTTATCCTATAGATTCTGCTTATATACAAAAATATTTAAAGAAAAGACTTGTTCAATTAAATTCAGAAAGATCTATAAATGCAGATAAATGACTTGTAAATGATCCAGCTATTGATGCTCAAATTCAAGATGTAGAAGAACTTAGAGCAAAATTAACAAGATGAATAGAAAAATATTTTCATTTTGCTTTATATATAACTGTTTATGCAGAAAGTGAAGATAAATTAAATAAAATATGAAAAGATATAGAAACAATGCTTAGTTGAAGAAATGTTTTACAAAAACAAGCATTTTTAAGAATGGAACAAGCATTTACTTCAACTGGACCATTTGCTCGTGATGAACTTTGAGTTTATAGAAATATTTCTACAGGTTGATTATCTACAACTTTTCCTTTTACATCAAGTAATTTAAGTCATGATGATGGTATTTTATATTGAGTAAACACTCATAATAATTCACTTATTATTTATGATAGATTTAAATCAGAAAATGCTAATATGTGTGTTTTTGCAAAATCTTGAGGTTGAAAATCATTTACTGTAAAACTAGAAATTTTAAGAGCTCTTATGATGTGAATAGATGTTATAGTAGTAGATCCAGAAAATGAATATAAAGCTTTAGTTGATGTTGTATGATGATCATATTTAGATGTTTCATTAAATAGTTCTGAAAGAATAAATCCTTTTGATTTACCTCTTTCTTTAAAAGATAAAGATGTAAAAAAATGAGATTTACTTAGAGAAGCTATAACAAATCTTATTTGACTTATGAGTCTTATGCTTGGAAAAATTTCTGCAACAGAAGAATCTCTTATAGAAAAAGCTCTTATAACAACATATAGCCTAAAATGAATCACTTTTGAAAATGATGATTTAGATCATAGGGAAGTACCAGTTATGCAAGAATTCTTCGATGTTATAGAAACTATGGATTGAGCTTCAGGTATACGAGTGAGATTAGAAAAATACACTAATTGAATATATTCAGGTATTTTTAACCAAAGAACAAATGTAGAACTTTGAGAATGATTACAAGTATTTTCAGTTAGAGATTTATGAGATAATCTAAGACCTATAGCAATGTATAATATACTTAATCATATATGGAATAAAGTAAGAAGTTCTAATAAAAAAAGAATACTTGTTATAGATGAAGCTTGGAATATTATGCAACACGAAGATTCAGCTAAATTCTTATATTGACTTGTAAAAAGAGCAAGAAAATATAATTTATGAGTTACTACAATAACTCAAGATGTAGAAGATTTTATTGCTAGTCCTCAATGAAAACCTATAGTAACAAATTCTTCAATTCAAATATTATTAAAACAATCTCCAGCTTCAATTGATGCTATACAAAATGTGTTCAAATTAACAGAACAAGAAAAATATATACTTTTAAACTCATGAGTTTGACAAGGTCTTTTCTTTGCTGGAACTGAACATGTAGCTATACAAGTATTAGCTTCATATTATGAAACAGAAATAATTTCTACAGATCCAAATAGATAGAAATAAGAAATGGTTATTTTCAATAAATAATCATTTCTTATTTACAAAAAAAATAAAAAGTATAAAATCTTTTAGAAATTTTATTTATTTATTTTTTATCTATGAAAAAATATAAAATCAAAGCCTTCACACTAGTAGAATTGATAGTAGTAATAGTAATATTAAGTATATTATCAACAATATGATTTATGAGTTTTCAGTGATATACA
>JAQVPN010000104.1 GCA_028702055.1 Candidatus Altimarinota bacterium
CTTCTTGAAAAATTTTATCAAATGTAAAATCAAATATTTTGACACTAAAATCAAGATGAGATGCTTTAAATGTAACATCATATAATTTAGACAATAATTGATTAATTGATTGATCTACTTGAGTAAAGGCTTCAGATAAACAAAATGTATTTATAATTGATTGAAATAATAATGATATAAATAATGTAAAATCAATTATAAAAGATGCTTCTTCATCAAATGATAAATTAGTATTTGATTTGAAAAATTTTTCAAAAGATTGAAAAAAAGCAAATTTATATTATCCAATAAAAGCTGAATTATACAAAGATTCTACTAAATTGGAAACTATCTCAATACCATCAATTTCATCATATAAATCTCTTTTTTCTATAAAAGAATCAGGCGATTATAAAATATATTTCACAGATAGTAATTCTTCACAATATATAAAAGATTTTCAAGTAACAGCAGATACTCCAAATGAAATAAAAGTAAATATGTCTACAAATTCTACAGATGTTTGATGAGTTGTTACAAATCATATTGTTAGTTTGTATGATAAATATTGAAATATAAATTCTGGAGAACTTTATAATATTGAAGCTTCTATTTCTTGAAATTCAGTTGTTTTTGATGATTGAAATAAACAAAAAACTTTAAATTGATTTGAGTGATATAATAATTTTAAATTAAAATCTACTGATTCTTCTGGTGAATCAGAGATAAAATTTGTATTAAAAGATAATTCACAAAATCTGAATTTAGAAAAGAAAGTATATATAAAAACTGTTTCAGATATTAAAGCAAATATTTCAATAGAAAATGAAAATGATATAAAGGTCTGATGAAACACTTATAAATATAAATTAGAAATAAAAGATTCAGCTTGAAATTTATTAACAGATTTTAATTCAAAAGCTTATTTAAATATTGATTCTGTTTATTGATCTTCTTTAGATAATGTAATAAATATCAATTCTTGAATTTGAGAATGAAGTTTTAAAACTACTACAATTGCTTGAAAATCAGTAAATTTAAATTTTTCTGTTGAATGATTAAAAAATTCTATATCAAGAAATATATCAATACATCCAGATAAAGCGATGAAAATAGATATGATTTTAGCAAATTCTAAATTAGAGGCGACATCTACTTCTTCTACTAATTTAGCATTAGAATTAAAAGATAGATACTGAAATCTTGTTTTTGATGATAATTCTACTAAATTAAAACTAGAAATTCCAGATTCTTATAAACATATTCTTAATTTTTCTACTGAAGAAAAACAAGTTTCATGATGAAAAACAAATTTTACTATAAATGCTACAGATATTCCTTGAATAGCTTATTTAAAAGTTTCTTCTAATCCAAATTTACGAGAAAATAGTTTTTCTGTAAACTGACAAACACCATTTTTAAAAACAGAATTAAATAATACTATTTTTAAAAATTCTTCTTGATTAACAAGCGAATGAGAAAAATTTTTCTATGAAATTGATTCTATTAATTATAGATTTAAAGCTAATTCTCTAGAATTATTACAAAATTCTTCTGATTATCTTGCTTTATCATCTGCAAATAAATATTATCTTGATGCCAAATTTGAGGAATTTAATTCTATAAAAATTTCTTGAGTTTGAGAAAATGCTATAAAATTAGAAACTTATTATTTTTGGAATAAATCAAAAATAATAGATAAAAAATATAATTCTTTATATACAGCTTTACTTTGAGCTTCTTACTGAGATTTTACAAAAAAAGATTATTTAGCTTGAGCTATGTTATTTGATGAAAATAATAGATCTTTAGCTGTTTCTAGCTTATTAAATACACCATTAAATTATTCTAATTTAATTACAGTAAGTCCTTCTTGAAATATAACTCAAAATAATATAGATGATTTAACTCAAGATATTTCTATAACATATTCAAATTCTTCTAAAAATCTTAATTTTAATATATTTAATAAAGCATTAAATACATATATTTGAAAAATTTATTTTAAATGAGAAAATAATTTATTACCAGTTTGCACAAAAGACGATATAGACGATTGTTATTCAGAAGCCACTTGAATATTTTGAAAATTGATAAATTCTTCTTATAAAATAGAAAACATAGATGATAAAGTAGTTTTGAAAAATGAAAATTGAAATACAATGTTTTCTATTTCAAAAGATTTAAAAATAGAAAATAATTGAGTTTCAGTAAGTATAAATTCTGAAAATACAAAAGATTATTTACTTCTTGATTTAGATTACAATTGAGAAACTATTGCTTCTATTTGAATCAAATTAAATAATTCTAAATTAGATTTATCTAGAGACGAATGATTATTTACAAATAAAATAAATACAATAAGTGAATGAATTTTTGTATTTTTACAATCATATAATTATTGAACAACAGAAGATTATACAGCTACTTCTACAAATGAAAATAAATGAATTTCTATTTATTATAATGATCCATTTTCTACTACTTCAACAAAAACTTCTACTTCTGTAGAATCTAACTCTTTTGCTAATTTTGAAAACAAAGCTTGAATTTGATGGGAATGAGATAATAAAACTTTATTACTTTTATCTTCAGGCGAAAATGTTTGAGATGCTACAAAAAATTATCAAAGTTTATCTTCTATAAATCTTTGAGATCCAGTTATTTCTTTAGCAAAAAAAGATCCAAAATTACCATGAACTAATATACTTAGAAAATTTGATTCAAGTATATGACAATTGCTTTGAAAATGAGTTAAATCTTATGCTATTTTTGATTATAATAATGATTGATTAGATGATATAGTTTATTTAACTGATAATTGATTTATTAAGCTTTATGAACAAACTAATACTGAAGAAAAATTTATAGATAAATGAAATTTATTTTATTTAGCGGATATAGATGATAATTTTCCTATTATCGCCTGAGATTTTACAGGTGATCATTTTGATGATGTGTTTTTTGTTGATACATCAGGAAAACCTGTTTTATTAAACAATGATAAAAAACATTTTTCTAGGGTAGACTTATATGATAAATTTGTTTTAAATTCTAGAATATCTCAAATTGTTTGATTTGATATGAATAATGACAAAAAATATGATTTAGTTAGTTTAGATGAAGAATGAGATATAAATATTTTTTATGGTTGATGAAATTCTTGGGATCCACAATTTACTAAAAATAAAATAGATTCAGGTTATGCTCTAAAACTTAATTCTAAGACTAGAACAGATTTACGAGCAATATACTTTGATTGAATATATCAACTTCCAATTGATTCTCAAGCTGCTTTTTTAGCTAATTCAGAGAAATTAAATCGAAAAATAAAAGCTTATAATGAAGCAGTTAAAGCAGATCCTACTTTGGAATCTAGCTCAAGATTATCTAAAACAGAGTTTAATGAGGATGTAATAGATAAATTATTATTTTTGCAATTAAATTATGATCCAGAAAATATTGAAACAATAACAAGTTCAGAAGCTCAAAAAAATATATTATCAAGTATGCCGAATTCATTAGATTGAGATACATCTAGTATTTCATCAGATATGAAAGATGCAAAAACTCGAGTTTCAAATTTTTTTATTAATTCAGAAAATTTAAATCCAAATTGATTATCGTATTCTTCTTGAATTACAAATTCTAATAAAATAACTACATTTTTAAGAAGTGAATATTCTCCAGTAGAATGAGTTACTATAAAAAAGACATATAATGATAAAAATTGAAATTATCTAAAATCTTGAGATAAAGTCAATGTAAAAGTAGAAATAACAAATAATAAAACTAGTACTATAAAAAATGTTTCATATTTAGATAAAATCCCAGAACCTTTATCTATAACAGATGATACAATTTTTAAATTTAAAAAATGAAGTGATTATAAATCAATAACTCCAAAATCTGCACCAGATTGATCTAGCTTTGATTTTATGATAGATCATTTTGATTTAGCACCATCAGAAACAGTTACTTTAGAATATGATTTGGAAACACAAAGCTTTTTAATAGGTTATATTAAAGCATGATTATTTGAAAAATGAGAGTTATGAGACGATTCTTATGGAGATATAATTGTTAAAAATTCTTGAAAAAATTGTTGAG
>JAQVPN010000105.1 GCA_028702055.1 Candidatus Altimarinota bacterium
TTTATTTCAGCTTGAGCTATACTATTTTTAGCTTTCGCAACATTTTCACTTGTAGGTCATTCTATAAGTTCTTTATAGGATTCATTAGCTATTTCTAATGTCTTTGTAAGTTGATTTATATTATTTATTTTATCTGTTAATGTTATTAAATTATTTGAATTTGTTGTATCTAAAGTTTTTTCTAAATTATTTATTTCTATTTGTTTTTTTTCTATAGCAAGATTTGCTGAATCAACTGCAGATTGTTTTGATTTTATAGCATTTTGTTTAGACAATAAAGTATTTGAATTTGCTTCATCAATTAAATCTGTATTAGTTAATGTATTAAGTGTATTTATAGAAGAATTTATAGAAGTTAATTTAGATTGAACATTTGTTTCATAACTATAGATATTTGATTTTTTATTTTCTAAATCAGTTTCACTTAAACTGTTAGATATTATTGTATTTTCTAGAGTTTTATATGTTAAATCAGTAGTTAATTCTAATGTTTTATAAGTTTTTTGAATAGAATTTAAAATATTTTTTAAATCTTCTATATTTCAAGAATTATTATAATTATTTACAATAATTTCTAATTTATTATAAGAATTTATTGATGCTGATAAAGCATTTTCTGCTTGAGTTTTGTATGAAGTATTCTTTGCTCATAAATAGGCTTCGTAATCATCATTTTTATTTTTATTAGCTTCAGTAACTCATAAAATATAATCTGCTTGTTCTATTATCTTAGAAATATTTGTTAATTCTCGTGAAAAACTATCTTCAATTTGTTTTATAGATGTAGATTTATTAGATTCAGTATTTGATAAAGAATTTTCTTGTTCTTTTTGAGTATAAGATAAGTCTTTTTCAGCAGTTTCTAAATCGGTTTTAGCAGTTTCTAAATTTGTTTTTAAATTTTCTAAATCTTTTTTAGATGTTTCAATATTTTTTTCTTGATTATATATATCATTAGCTTGAGTTATTTTTAAATTTTCTAATTGTTTATTTGCTATTTCAATACTATCTTCAGTACTTTTTATAGTATTTTTAGATTGTAATATTTTACTCTCATCAACTTCTTTATATAATTCTTGTAAAGCTATTTTTGCATTATCAAGATTTATTTGTGCTTGGGAAACTGAATTTTGTCAATCTTTGTCATCTAAAGTTGCTATAACTTCTCATTTAGTTACCTTATCTCAGGCTTTTACTAAAACTGAACTAATAGTTCAGGCTTGATTAAATCTAAGAGATTGTTCATCTACTAATTCAGAAGTTCAAACAGCATCAACTGTATCTTTTATACTACCAGATGCTACTACTTCTGTACTAGAAGTACTTTTAGTTGAAGTTGAGCTATTTGTAGATGTATAAATAAAAAAATAATAATACATACCATAGATTACAAGTATTCCTAGAATAAAATAAAATAATCTGATTTTAGAAAATATTTTAAACATAAATATAGTTTTAATTAATTAAAAAAGTTTATTCACTTGTAGTTTGTCTTCCTCAAAAATTTCAAGAATTAGTTGTCCCAGATCATCATCTACTACCAAAATTAACTCATTTTTCTTGCATAATAGTTTTTAAATCTTTTCCAGAATCTATTTCTTTTTTTAATTCATCTTTAGTCATTCATACTCTTGTTGCCATTTTTTCTAATTGGCTATCTGACATATTTTTTGGATTCATCATTTGACCTCTTTGTCATCAAGAAAAATTTCATGGACCTTGTCATTTTGGTCACATAATATAATAATATCAAGATAATAATAATGCTCAAATAAGTATTCAAGCTCAAAATGAAATAAGTTTATCTTTCATATTTGTAAAATAAAAATATAAATTTTTAAAAAAGTTTTAGATTTGTTTTTATATTTTGTTTTGTGGCTTTAACACTTAATAAAAAAACAAATCTATCACTTTGTGTGATAAAATATAATATTTATTTGTAAGAACTTTGTAAGAAAAAAATAGAAGTTTCAAATTTTGAAACTTCTATTTTTTTCTAAACATATTTTCTATATCTTCTCTAATATCTGAAATCAGAGCTAAATCAGTGAGTGATGCTATTTTTAAATCTGGAACTCAAGATTGTCTAACTCAATAAACTTCACCTGGGCCTCTCAAGTTTAAATCAATTTCAGATAATTCAAATCAATTAGCAGTTTTTTCCATAGCTTTTAATCTATCAGTTTTATTTCATTTTGATGGGAATAAATAACAATAAGATTGATATTTTCATCTTCCTACTCTTCATCTAAATTGATGCAATTGAGAAAGACCGAATCTTTCAGCTCATTCTATACACATTATAGTCGCATTTGGAATATTTATACCAACCTCAACTACTGAAGTTGATGACAAAATTTGTATATTATTTTCTGCAAACTCTCTCATAATTTCTTCTTTTTCTTTTGCTTTCATCTTACCATGAAGTAATCCGACTTTGAATGGTGAAAAAATATCTACCAAACTATCATAAGTACTTATAGCATTTGCTAAATCTAATTTTTCAGATTCTTCTACAAGTGGTGAAATCCAAAAAATTTGTCTTCATTTTTCAAGTTCATTTCTGATAAATAATTCTATTTGGTTTCTTTCTTCATCATTTTTTATAACTTTTGTATGAATTATTTTTCTATCCTTTGGATATTCATTTAAAATTGATAAATCCTGGTCTCAATATATTGTCAAAGCCAAAGTTCTTGGAATAGGGGTAGCTGTCATATTCAGAGAATGTGGGACAATATAGCTCAAATTTCCAAGTCATTTTTCCAAAATTTCTCTTTGTTTTACACCAAATCTATGTTGTTCATCTATAACTACAAATCATAAATTCTTGAAAACTACTGATTCTTCAAGTAGTGCATGAGTTCCAACAACTATATCAATATTTCCTTGTTTAATATCAGCTTTTACTTTTTCTTTTTGTTTAGCAGTTGTACTTCATACAAGCAAGTGAGATGAAATTCAAAATTGTAAAAGCATTTCAGAAATCCCTTCAAAATGCTGACGAGCTAAAATTTCTGTTGGAGCCATAATTGCTACTTGAATAGAATTTCAATTTTTTTTAGTTTGCAAAATAGCATGAATAGCAGCAATTAATGCAACTATTGTTTTACCAGTTCAAACATCTCATTCAAGTAATCTTTGCATAGAATGAGTTTTTTCCATATCTTTTAAAACTTGAAAAAGTGAGATTTTTTGAGCATTTGTTAATTCAAAAGAAATACTAGCTATTATTTCTTTTACAAGTTCTGCATCAAGAGGAATTGCTAAAGCTTTACCTTCTGAAAAATTAATATTTTCATATTTTTTCTCTATCGAAGTAAAATTTATGTTATAAAGTTCTTCATATCATAACCTAAATCTAGCAATTTCTATATCTTGTTTTGTTTTTGGAAAATGTAATTTTTTGTAAGCTTCTTTTTTAGAAATAAAATTATATTTTTTTATAATTTCTTCAGGTAAAGTTTCACTTATTTGATCTATATATTTAGCAACAAGTTCCATTTTTCATTCTATCCATTTACTTGGAATATAGTTCAAATCTGGATAAATTGGAACTACTTCTCAAGCAATTTTTGATAAATCAGATTCTACTTCTGGAGAAATAAAACTTAATTTACCATATTCATATTTTACTTTTCATATTACAAGAACTTGCTTAGATATGTATTTTTCTAATTGTCTTCGCAAAAATTCTCTATTAAACCAAACTCATTCAGCCATAAAGCCATTTTTATCTTCAAAAATAGCTTTTGTAAGAATTTTATTATTTGCAGTTCTTGAGCTAGATATATTTATAAGTTTAAGTAAAATTGTATTTTTTTCTTTGATATTTATAAGTGAAAAAGTATCTAGCACATTTGTCCTATCTTCAAAGTCTCTTGGAAAATGATTAAGCATATCTCAAACCGTCAAAATACCACCTTTATTAAGTGATTTTATGTAAGTATCTGTAGTATGTAGCAAAGATTTTGTGATTGGTGTTGAAAGCATATTTTTGTATATTTTAGTATTTGCTTGATAATAAGAAAAATGTGAATAATTTCAAATTTTATGTGAAAATAAAAAAAGA
>JAQVPN010000106.1 GCA_028702055.1 Candidatus Altimarinota bacterium
CTGTTTCTACTAACTGACCTAGTTCTATTAATAATAATTCTTCTGTTGCTGGAACTTGTTCAGCAAACTCTCAAACTTATACTTGTTCTTGATTGCCAAGTAATGCAATATGGAATACAGTAAGTTCATATTCTCAAACATGGAATTGAAGTTCTTGGGCTCCAGCTAATAGTACAACTACATATAACACTACTACTAGTACTACTAGTTGTAATTATAAATGTAATACTAATTATACTTGGAATTGAAGTGCTTGTAATGCAAGCACACAAAGTGTATCTTGTTGATGAAGTATTATAAATAATGCTATTGCTAGTACAGCAACAACATATACACAAACATGGAATTGAAGTACTTGGGCTCCTTTTTATACTTGGTCTTATTGATGAGCCAGTTGTTGATATACTTGTAATACTTGATATACTTGGGATTGAACTAAATGTTATAAACTTGCTTGTACTAGTTGAACATATAATTCTTCTACTAATAAATGTGATTCTACTTCTAATTATTCTTGCAATTATGCAGCAACTTGAAATTCTTCAACAACATGTGTTCCTCAAACTTGTGAATATTATATAGCTTGATGAGATTGATCAATACAATATGATGATTATGGAAATCCTATTACTACTTGATGATCGAATTTATGTTGTAATGGTTGATCTTGTGGTCCATCTTGAGATGTTTGTACTACAAATACAACATATTCATGTCCTTCTGGTTGATCTCTTTCTTGAACTACTTGTTTAAAGACATGTACTTCTATAACATCTGTTTCACCAAGTTGTGCAACACCAACATTAAATTGAGGAATACGGAAATGTTATTAAACTAAAAAAACTTCCAGATTTGGAAGTTTTTTAGTTCTATTATTGAATAGCTCATAATTTTTCATCTTTTGAATCATCCTCAACATCACCAGTTTTCATAAGAGATACTGAAACAACACAATCTTCTTTATCTTTTAATTTAGAAAGAATTACTCATTGAGTTACTCTTGATGTTATTCTTATTGTATTTAATGGTAATCTTATAGTTTGACCTTCTTTACTTATAAGAAGTATAGATGAATCTTGTAAATCTTCTTTTGTAAGAGTTATTACTCACATAAGTTTACCAGTTTTTGGAGTGATTGCCATTGATTTAGATCATGCTCAACCTCTTCATTGACTTCTATATTCTTCTATTTCAGTTATTTTTCACATTGCATTTTCAGTGATTGTAAATACATAATTTACATCTCATCATACAATAGTTGCTTCAACTACTTCATCTTTTGCAGCAAGTCTAATTCATCTTACTCAAGAAGCTGTTCTACCCATAGGTCTTACATCCTCTTCACCAAATTGTATAGCTTTTCAATCTTTTGTAACAATAAATACATTATCAGAACCTGATGTTGTTTTTACCCAAGATAGACTATCTCCATCTTTTACTTTTAGAACTATTAATCAATTAGATCTGATTTTTTTCACTTCATCCATATCAAGTTTTTTGATTGTTCCTTTTGTAGTAACAAAAACTAGATATTTATTTTTTTCTTCAGTTATATCAAGTACAGCTGAAATTTCTTCATCTTTTTGAAGAGATAATAAATTTACTATTGCTTGTCATTTTGCTGTTCTTTGAGCTTCTGGTATTTCAAAAGCAGGAAGAGAAAATACTCTTCAAGCAGAAGTAAAGAAAAGTAAATCATTATGATTTTTTGTAGATAATACTAATCTAATTTCATCATCTTCTTTTGTAGCAGTAGTAACTCAAGCTCATCATCTTCTTTGAGTTCTAAAGCTTGATGCCAAAACTCTTTTTATATAAGAATTTTTAGATAATACGATAACGACATCTTCATTTGCAATAGTATCTCTTGGATTAAATTCTCAGATTTTTCCAGTATTTACTTGAGTTTTTCTTTCTGATTTATAAGTATTTTTGATATAATCAAGTTCTTCTAATATAATAGAAACAACTCTTTCTGGTTTTACTAAAATATCTTTTAAATCTGCAATTAACGCTAATTTTTCAGCTAATTCATTTTCAATTTTTTCTTTTTCAAGTCCTTGTAATCTTCTAAGTTTCATTTCAACTATAGCTTGAGCTTGAATTTCGCTGAGTGCAAAAGTTTTCATAAGTTGAAGTTCAGCATCGTCATATGCAGCTCTAATAACTTTGATTATTTCATCTATATTATCAAGTGCTATTTTTAATCATTCAAGTATATGAGCTCTTGCTTCAGCAATTCTAAGTTCATATTTTGTTCTATTTGTAACTACTTCTTTTCTGTGAGCTATAAATTCTTCTAGAATTTCTTTGATATTATAAAGTTTTGGTTGCATTCATCTATCTCAAAGAGCAATCATATTATAAGCAAAACTTGTTTGAAGCGGAGTTAATTTATATAATTGATTTAAGATTTTTTTAGGAAATGCATCTTTTTTCAATTCTATAACTACTCTAACTCAATCTTTATTTGATTCATCTCTGATATCATGAATTCAAACAATTATTTTTTCTTTAACTAAGTCAGCTATTTTTACGATTAAGTTTGATTTATTTAATTGATATGGAACTTCTGAAATTATGATATTTTTTCTTCCTGATTTTGAATTTTCATCTATTGTCGCAACTCATCTCATTATAACAGAACCTCTACCTGTAGAAAATGCTGTTAAAATAGCTTCTTTATCATAAATTATTCAACCTGTTGGGAAATCTGGACCTTTGATAAATTCCATTAAATCTTCAACAGTAACTTCATTTGGATTTTCTACTTTAAGTAAATAATTTATAGCATCTATAAGTTCACCTAAATTATGAGGAGGAATATTTGTTGCCATACCTACAGCAATACCCATAACTCAGTTCATAAGCAAGTTAGGAACTCTAGTAGGTAAAACAGAAGGTTCTTGTCTAGTAGCATCATAGTTATCTCTAAAAATAACTGTTTCTTTTTCTATATCAGCAAGCATCATATCAGATATTTTTGCCATTTTTGCTTCTGTATATCTCATTGAGGCAGCACCATCTCAGTCCATAGAACCGAAGTTTCATTGTCCATCAACAAGAGGATATCTCATAGAAAAATCTTGAGCCATTCTAACCATAGCTTCATAAACTGAAGAATCACCATGTGGATGATAATTTCAAAGTACATCTCAAACTACTTTTGCAGATTTTCTATATTTTGCTCCAGATCTAAGTCCAAGTTCATGCATAGTATATAAAATTCTTCTGTGAACTGGTTTAAATCAATCTCTTACATCAGGAAGTGCTCTAGAAACTATAACACTCATGGCATAATCCAAATAACAAGTTTCCATTTCTTCAGATATATTTCTATCTTGATCTCATTCATAGCTTATTCAAGCAGCTATATTTAAATTTATTTGTTTTTGTTCATCACTAATGTCATCTATTTCCTCGTTGATATTTTCATTGTTATCATCATTTCAATCAAAATCTAAACTAAGTTTTTCATTCTCAGACATCGCATAAATTAGTTAAAAAATAAATCTTTATATTTTTTATAAAAGAAAGAATTGTTTTTGAAATTTATAATAAACTTCAAAAAAGATATTTATCTCTCTTATTTATACTGATTTTACTGATAAATTCAAGAAAAAAATAAAAAAACTCGTGTTTTTTGAAAAAATTATTTAGACAAAGCTAGAAAAAAGATTATTATCAGTTAGATAAAGAAAAAAATAAACTAAAAACTTACTTAAAAATAAGTAAATAAATTTTAATTAATTTAAACAAAAAAAATGTATGATAGAACTAAATAAAGAAAAAATTTTATCTAGATTAAATTCTCAAGTTCAAGAAAAAAAAGTTTGATATATAGCTGTAATTGGTAGACCTAATGTGTGAAAATCTACTTTTATAAATTCTTTAATTTGAGAAAAAGTTTCTATTATAAGTTCTGTTCCACAAACTACAAGAAGAAGAGTTCTATGAATTTATAATGATGAAAATTCTCAAATAATTTTTTTTGATACTCCTTGAATTCACAAAGAAGAAAAATTTTTTAATAAAGAAATAAATAAACAAGCTATGAGTTCTATGAAAGAAG
>JAQVPN010000107.1 GCA_028702055.1 Candidatus Altimarinota bacterium
TCTAATTTTATAAAATTTCATCAATCTTATTTTTCACATCATTTGCAAAATTCAAAATCATATTTTCATAATCAAAATTAAAAAGTCTATCAAGTGATTCAAATCATCAAGCTGAAATAGTATAAGCTCAAGCATCAATTCTAAAAAATATAGTTAATATTTCTAAGAAAATTTCACGAGAAAATCATGATTTTTTAGCTCGTTTTTCTATTATTTTTTTAGCTTTAAGTATAGAAATTTTATCTTGTAAATATTCTCAAATCACATCAGTTTCAATCAAAGCAATAGCAAATTTTGTATATTTTTTTGAAATTCAAATTTCATCAAAAAAATTTTTTATTATTTTAACAGTATATTTATGCTGTGCTTCTTTTCATTCATTTTCTATAGCTTGTGCTTTTCAAATATCATGAAGTGCTAAAATAAGTTTAAAAATTTCTCTATCAAAACTTGCAGGAAATTTTTTTCAAGAAAAAAATTTTTCAAAATTTTCTAAAACCATAGAAGTATGAGTTCCAATAGAATATTTTTCCCAAAGTCATGCATCTTTTAAATAAATCTTTTCAAAATTTACATTTACTTTTTGAGAAAATTCAGGAGATAAAAATTTTGTAAAGATTTCATCTATTTTATCTTTTTTGATTATTTTATCTTTTAAATCCCTGTAATTTCTTGTAAAATAAATAGGATTTTGAGATTCTCTGAAATCTGTTCAAAAAGCTCTTTTACTAAGTGAAATTATTGGTGGAGATTGGATTCTTTTGAAAAAATTAATTTTAAAAAGTTTATATATTTTTTCTAAATTTTCTACAAAATCAAAATTTGAAGCAAAATAATCTCATACGATTTTTCATTTTAAATTCAATTTTTCTTCTAAAATTCCATCCATAAACCAAGATAAAATATCATCTAAATCTTTTCTATCTTCTATCAATTTATACAAAATTTTATCAGTAAATTTATAATTAAATGGATCTCATTTCCCTTCTTCAATATTTTGTTTTTCTGATAATTCTGCTGAAGGAATTATATCTATAACTGGAGATAAAATTCATCCCATTTTTTCATCTAAATATCTAGCAAGTTCATAAACTTGGTTTTTATATAAATCTCAAATTGGAGCAAATGCTCAAGCTATATCTCAATACAAAGTCGCATATCAAAGTGCCATTTCTGTTTTATTTCAGTTACAAGTAAAAACAGCATTTTGGGCACTTGCAATTCCAGCTAAAACTCTGGCTCACCTGTCACGAGATTGTATATTTTCATAATTTAGTGAAGATATTTCTTTTCAAATAATTTTTTCAATTTCTAATTTTGTTATATCAACACTATTTTGAATAGGAAATTCGATATATTTTATTCATAAATCTGAAGCTAAATTTCGAGCAATATTTTTTGTAATATTTGAGTTAAATTTACTTGGCATATTTACAGCAATTACATTTTCTCTTCAAATAGCTTGAACTAAAAGTGTTGCAACAATAGCACTATCAAGTCATCAACTAAGTCAAATAACTACTTTTTTTTGTTTTATTGAAGACAAAAATTCTTTGATTCAATATACTAAAGTTTGTGAAATTTTTTCTTGTTTTTCTTTATTTTCTAAGTTTTTTCCATTTTCTCAAAAAATTTTATTTTCCAAAAAATAAGATCAAGATTTTTTTTCTCAATTCTGAAAAATAGCAGATTCTCAATCAAAAACAAAAATATTTTTTCCAGTATTTTGAATTCAAACATTGTTTGCATAAATCAAATCAATATTTTTTGATTTGTCTTTCAAAATTTTTTCTCTTACAAATTGCTTATTTATAGCAAAAGGTGAAGCAGAAATATTTACTATAATATCACTTCAGTTTTCTTTTAATATTTCAATTGGTTTTATCTGATAATTTTCATCCCACATATCTTCACAAATCACAATTCAAACTTTTCTTTTTACTCAATTTAAAACTATTTCAAATGGTTTCAAATAATCCTTTAAGTTTTTTCATTCATCAATTGCTAATTTTTGTAAAGAATAAAAATATCTTTCATCATCAAATTGTTTATAATTTGGAAGTAATGATTTAATTGTATATCAATCAAAAACTCAATTAGATTTTTTTTCTCAATTTTGAGCTAAAAAAGCAGCATTATATTTTCTAAAACTTCAATTAGCATTTATTTTATTTTCATCTAATAAAATATTTCACCAAATTGCAGAAGAATGATCTTTTGTAGATTCAATTATTTCTTTGTTCATATCATGACATTCTCTGACAAAAGATTCATTCTCCCATTCATCTCATAGAAAATAACCAGGTACAGCCATTTCAGGAAATATAATCAAATCAGAATCAGATTTTTTAATTTCTCTTATTATATTTTTTAAATTTTTCTCAGGATTTCCAGGAAAAACCTGGATTTGAGCAATATTTATAGCATTTGTTTTCATAAGACGATTTAATTAAGGAAATATTTTATTTGACATATTAATTATTTTAAATATAAACAATTTATCTTTTCAAAATTCTTGTGCAAAATAGACAAGAAAATTAAATTAAGGAGGAAAAGATGGAAAAGAAATTTTATATAATATTGTCAGCAGATACAACTAAGCAATTAGAAGAATCTGTGAATGATAAACTAAATCAAGGGTATAAATTAGTTGGAGGTATAGCCATTGATGTACAAGGTAAATATGTACAAGCCATGAAACACAAAACAAACAAGAAAAATTAAATTAAGGAGGAAAAGGTGGAAAAGTTTATACCAGGTTTTATAACAGGATTTTGTGTTGCAGCAATTATTGCCATGACTCAAGATATGACTTATTTTAGTCTTGAATCTGTTAAAGAACTAACAGATAAAAATGTTAAAATAATTCCTACAAAAGGGAGTGTTGATATCAATTGCACAGTAAGGTTTACTGATGGCAAGATTAAAGCATTCGTTGTAGATAAATAATCTCTTGCCCGAGTATAAGGGCTTTTTTTATTTTAAAAATTAAACTAAACCTAATACTTTCTTTTCTTCAGATGTTAATTTACATAAAGCTTTGATTTTTATTTTATTATTTCTTTCTTTAATATATTCCTCATAAGTATCATAAATAATTAATTCTACTTTGTTTATTGTTTGAAATAATCAGTCTTTTACTTTTTCTGCAACATCTAAATCTTTAAACATTCATACAATTCAAATTTTTTGTCTTCAATCATCATCCCGTTCAGATAATTCATATAATTCTAACTTTTCCATAATCATCAAAATTAATAAATAAATTATACTCTCATAAATCTTTCTCTTACTTCTTCTCTGATTCTACTTGTTTCTTCATCTCTTTTTGTTGGTAAATCAATATATTTAAAAGTTTCTTCTACTTTATTTCTAGCTTTATCTAAATTAGAAACTATATTTTCATCATTTATTTTTCCATTTTCATAAATAATTTTTAATAATCTTTCTCAAAAAGCTAATTCATTTTCTTGAACTATATATCTAGCATTTGCTCTTATTTCTACATTTAAATCTCAAGGAATTGCTTCTTTTATAGGATCATTTGATAATTTACCAGTTGGCATTTCTCACTCTTTTGTAAGTTTATATCATCATGACACTTTATCTCTTGTCTTATCTTTATTTACAAGTAGTCATCCAAGTCCATAAACTACAAATTTTTCTGGTTCAAGTCCTGCTTCTTTTAGTGCTGTTTCTATTTCAAAAAGTTTTTCTTTTGATGAAATATCAGCAATTACTATTTTGTCATTTTGTGGATCTATGAATCAATTTTCTTTTTGTTTTTGTAAAGCATATATAGCTTGATTTATCAAATCTCCACTATCAAGTCTCATATTTATAACTTTATTTTTGAATCTGTATTTTTTCTTAAGTTCTATAATTTTATCAATTCATCTTATTGAATCTACCAAATCTACAAGTAAAGAAACTCTATCCATTTTTGCTACAGCATTTTCAAATGCTTCATCTTCAGTTTCGTAAGCAGCTAGATATCTATGAGCTGTAGTTCCAGCACTAAGAACTTTACTAAGAGCTAAAACAGCTGTATCATTTGAAGT
>JAQVPN010000108.1 GCA_028702055.1 Candidatus Altimarinota bacterium
CGGTCTTTTCCTGCCCTGGAAGATTTTCTCCCGTATAGATTTCAGCTAATACATCTTTTCTTGCGCCTTCTACGTCAGGTATCGATACATTCATGTATAAGTCAAAAGGTTCTTTTGATTCGATTTTAAAAACATCCGCAGACCCTTTAAACTCTCCATAGAATACCTGCGAAATTTCCGGATTCGCCACAGTCGTAAGTTCTTCCGACACGATACGCATTCTAGGGATATTCGCCGTAGCTGCTAAGCACAAAAAAAATACGGCAATTGGAAATAAAGCAACAATTCTCTTCTTCATAATTTTAGATTAGTTTTAAAGCTTCGTTTATTTGCCGATATTTAATAGCGCATAGTTGTTTAAAAGAACAATCAAACGTATCATACAAGACGACAAACTAATTACCGTATAATTATAATCTATTTTTATCGATTGGACAATTCTAAAGAATAACCATCAAAACTATAGATTGTCATTGCGAGGAGGTACCCCGACGTGGCAATCTCATTACCACTAGACAACCGATACTCTGCGGAATTTACAACCCAGTGAACACGAGATTGCCACGTCGTCGCAGAAGCCTCCTCCTCGCAATGACAATGCTGTTATTAATAGAAATGAGAAGGATAAAAAACCAAAAACCCCGCACGAATGCGGAGTTTTGTGGTTTTGCCGGACATTTTGTTTTCGGGAGGTGGAATGAATTCCGCTGCGAAAGCATTTATCCGAACGGCTTTAGTTATTTATCCGAAGATAAAAGGGCTAAAGTTTGGTTTTACTCAGTTCCGATTATTCAGAAAGAGTTCCACCTTCAACACTGGTAACAGACAGGTAGTTGTTAGCAACAGCTACTCCATTAACAGTGTAGTCAAGATCAGTGTTTACAGCAGCCAATGAAGTCTGCAAGTATTCACCGTCAGCAGCAGTAGTGGTTACATCAGCGGTAATGACCAAAGTCACAGATCCGTCGACTTTTCCACCATCAGCCAAGCCTGTAAGAGTTCCAGCGTTCCAAACAGTAGTTGCATCAGCAGCTACGATAGTGGCTGGAGCATCCTCACGATAAATCTTGGCAGCAGCCAAAGCTACGTCAGCGCTCTTGCTTACAGTGACAGTCAAGCCACTCAAGATAGCTTTCAGTTCTTCGTTAGTAGCAGTTCTGTTTGCACCATTTTCGAATACTAAAGTGTATTTTCCAATGATCTTGGCAGTTCCACCCTGCAAAGTTCCGTCAGACAAAGCGTTTGTAACGCTGTTCAAAACAGCACCAGAGATAACAGCTGTCTTAGTCAAAGTAGTAGCCTCTGACCATTCACCTGCATCGATAGTAGCATCGGCACTTACGGCCAATGCAACATCCAATCCTGATTCAACGCCTTGTGCAAGAATACCATTAGCAGCCGGGTTGATGTGGTATTGAACAGTTCTTCCCTGAGTAGCCATTGAAGTGGCGTCTCCATCGACATTCATACCTTTAGCTTTGATAGCGATGAAGTATGAAGTAGCCTGGTCAGCTGGGAAAGTAAGTGTCAAATTCGTGAACACTACGTTTCCATCTGCATCAGGGATCTTAGTTGCCTTGATAGCTCCGGTAGAATCAACCAAGTAAACTTCTGCAACATCTGAGCTCAAGTCAGAACCATCGCTCAAAAGTCTGAGCTCGGTAACCTTGATTGCTTCGTTAGCAGTAGTGAACTTGAGTTCACCCAAGTATTTGTCGGTAGGACTTACAGATCCAGCCAACAAGAGAGCGTCGTTGTCAGCCTTGATGCTTGAAGTCAAAAGTTCGACCTTCAAAGTACCTTTGTTAGCAACAGTGATTGCTCTTGATCCGACGGCAACATTCGCCAAAGTTTCAGTAATGACAGTATTGTCACTAACGGTTCTAGCAATGATTTCTGTGTCAGAAGTCAAGTCGAATCCAGTGCCACTCAGAGTTGAAGCAAATGAAGCTTTAACCTCCAAGGTAGCAGTTGCGCCGGCAGGAATCACATTAGCATCATCGGTTGTGATGAGTGAGTTGAAAGTGATTGAGCCTTTTGTAGGATCAGCAGTACCTTCAGCAATGCTGTTTGAAATGCTCTTCAAGAGCTTGCCGTCCAAGTAGAGATCCAATTTGCTGATATTGCTGGCATTGAAAGCATCAGCAGCGGCAACTCTAGTTTCCAACTTAACAGTTGAAAGCTTAACAGAATCAGTAGTTCCAGCTTCCAGAGAAGCCTGGTAAATAACCAAGTCTTGAGTGTTAGGCACAACAGTCTTGTTGTTCAAAGTAACAGTCGTCCAAGTCAATGAAGCGACTTTTACAGTAGAGATAGCTGAAGTGACAGTAGAAGGAGTGATGTCAGTGATTGAAGAATCAGATTCATCTCCAGTTATTGTCATAGCTTCCTTGTCGATTACAACCTTGTAGGTGTCATCAACATCCGCGGTAGAATTTATGTCAGCACGGATTTCGAAGGTCTTGGTAACGCCCTTAACCAAATTGATTTCTTCGGTCATTGAAAGATCCCAAAGAGTAGCGTTAAAAGTAGCTGTGATATCATAGATTGCTCCAGTATCAACATCTCTCATTTCAACATTTTCGATTTCAAGATCTTCTACACTCGTTCCCTGGATTTGGAATACATCTGCACCAGCGCTTACGATCTGTTCCAAAGTAGCGTTTTCACCGTTTGAAGTAACTTCAAAGGTAGCGAGCACTACATTGTCAGTATCAGCCTTGATATCCTTAGCAGGAGTAGCAGCTTTGTCCATGTCGATAGTTACATCGCCGGTGGTCAAAGTGATAGTCTTACATTCGAGATCAGCAGTAGAATCAAAGAGGGCAAAAGTGGCAGCGGTCAATTGAACACCGAAACCATAATCTTCACCGATGAAAGCGAAGTCATCAACATTCTTGATGTAAAGCTTGATTGTGTCAGTAGCAGTAGCAACGCCAAGGTCACCATAAACTTCTACTGAAGCAGTCTCGCTCTTGCCGACCTTAGCTTCTCCGTCAACTGAGAAAGTAACGAAGCCGGTTGCAGCGTCGTAGATTCCATCAGCGACTTCATCGCCGTCGATTACGAGCTTCAAGTTTGAGATGATACCTTCTTGGTTGGTTCCACCATTTTTGAATCTAAGTGAATCAATGATGGCGCCTTCGTTGTTGGCAGTCAAATCAAATGAAGCGAGAAGAACATTGTCCTCACCGAAACTGTTTAAAGTGTTGTCAGCGTCAAGTGCTCCCAAAGTAACAGTACCGGTTGAGACATTTGTATCAGCAGCCATACCGTTTCCGTAGATCGGGAATGAACCCGCAACAGATCCCCCGGCAGTAATGATGTCAGCAGCTTCTGCAATACCCAATTTGTAAGTTCCAGCACCTGTTATACCAACAGAGCTTGCAGCAATAGCTCTGATAGTCAAAGTCTTGCTTCCGTTAGCGGAAATACTGATCGGGGTTGAGAAGTTGAAAGTAGCTTCTTTTTCCGAGTTGATGTCTTTGCTTGAACCAACCTTTGCTCCATCAATGTAAAGAGCGACATTGTCAAGGTTAGTAGCAGTTCCAAATCCGCCTGCAGTTACAGTGATCGAGCTGATTGATACAGCAGATGAACCTGCAGCCAATTTGATTGCAGTGAATTCAGCTGAACTATCAACTGGAATGCTCATAGCTTCCGGAGTGGCAGCTGAGAGTGAAACATTCAAAGCACCAGTAGCAACATCAGCCGGCAAAGTTCCGTCAGCGTAGAAAGCTGTCAACTGAGCAACGGTGGTGATGTCAGCTTTAGTGCTGTATGCATCACCGTCAGTGCTGTTGATAGTGTATATTGAGTCAGGGTCAGATTGTGAGAGGCCCAAGAATTGAGCAGCGGTCACATTGATCCAGCTCTTAGCACCAGTGTCGCCACCTGCTACAGGAGTGATAGCGTACACTTTGTCATTACCGTCAACTCTGACGAGTGATGAAGTGGTGTAAGCGTCAATCTCGGCCTGGCTAACGGTCTTAAGATTTTCCCATTTGAGGTGTCCATAAGACGAG
>JAQVPN010000109.1 GCA_028702055.1 Candidatus Altimarinota bacterium
TTCAAAATTACTTTTTTACTAATTTTTTTTAAAAATTATTTTTCTTCAGTTGTTTGTTCTGAAGCAGGAACTTCCGTTGCAGAAACAGTAGTTTCTTCTTCCTCTTCTTTTTGTACTTTTGGTTGATCAGCAACAACTATAACTGAATGAGCTTCAGTTATAAGAGTAAATTTATTTGTATCTATATTTAAATCTTCTACTCTTATCATATCACCTATTTTTTCTAATTTAGATAAATCAACAGTAAATGTATCTACTAAATCTGTAGGTTGACATCTAACTTCTATTTCTTTTATATATTCTTCTAAAATTGCTCATTCTTTAGCAGCAGCAGAATCTCAAATAAAAGATAAAGGAATATTAGTATTAATTTTTTCTCATTTTACTATAGCTAAGAAATCTATATGAGAAAAATCTCCAGAAACTGGTTCTTTTTGTATATCATGAACTATTGTATCTATTTTATTTTTACCAAAATCAAGAGTTATAACATGATTTTTTCAAGAAACTCTAAAGATTTTTAAAAATGAAGAATAATCCATTTTTACTTTTATAGGTTCTTGTTTATGACCATAAACAATTCAAGCTAACATTTTAACAGCTTTTAATTCTTTTGGGCTTTCTGTTCTTGTTTCCACATTTAAAACTAATTTTTCCATATTTGTAAATATTGATATATTAAATAATAATGACGGGGAGATTTTATTTAAAAAGCAAAAATTATCAAATTTTTTTTTAAAAAAGTTTTTTTTATGATTTTTAATTTATAATTTTTGACAAAAACTGAATTATGATTATAAAGATTTCTTATTTTAAATAAAAAATTTATGAATATATCTATATTTTCTAGAGAAATAAATAGTACATTTTGAGATATGTCTGATTTTAAAAAATTTTTAGAATCAATTAGCGAGATCCTTTCAAATATTTGAGAAAAAGATAATAAGTTAAATTTAAAAATTAGCGATTTTTTATTAAAACTATCTGAAATAAAAGAAAAATATAAAAAATCTGATTTAGATGAATTAAGTAAAAGATATTCAAATAGTATTTTTTCTTGTGAAGAAATAGATCAAATTAAGGAAATATTATTGAAATATAAAGAAATAAATAAAAAGGATTTTGAAGAATCTGAAGAATTTTTAGAAATAATAAATTCCGAATTGTTATTATTAAGAAATTTAATAAAAAATAATATAAAAGAAGCTGATTTGAGCGAAAAAGATAAAGCAACTCTTGAAAAATTTAAAAAATTAAACACAAAAGAAAAATCTGAAAAATTAACTAAATTAAAAAATGAAGAAGATTTATATAAAGATTTAACTGAAAATTTTAAAAAAATAGATTCTGTTTTAGAAAAAATAGATTCTTTTAGAAACAAGTTCAATGAAATCCAAAAAAATAAAACAGAGGAAATAGTTGAAGAAACTTCAAATCAAGTTATAGAAATAGTTGAAGAAAAGTTAGAAGAAACTATAGAAAAATATGAAGAAATAACAACAATAGAAACAAGTTCAGAAAATAATCAAGAAAAATTAAAAGAAATAATTGAAATAAAAGAAGACATTAATGAAAAAATTCCAGAAATAGTCATGGAAGAAAAAGAAATTATCTTATCAGAAGAAGAAAAAATAATTAATCAAATTAATTATTTATATACACAAAAAAATAATGATGAAATTATAAATAAAGTTTTAAAATTGTGTGAATTAGAATTTGATAAAGAAAAATTAAAAGAAATATTTGCAACTAAAATATATCTAAATTCATTAAAAAAAGAGCAAAATGAAAAAATAATAAGAATTCAAGAATATATTTATTGAAAAAAGACTGAAACAAAAAAAGAAAATAATTGAAGTAAAGCTCCTGTTAAGAAAAGAGCTTATTCAATATCTGTAGCAAATAAATTAAAAAATATTGATTGACGAAAAAAATATTTAGAAGATTTAAAAGAAACAGAAAATTTTGATGAAATTTATGAATATTTGGAAGAATTAAGAAAATATCAACTATTCCCTTTATTATCTTTGGAAATAATAGAATTGCTAGTTAATAATGAAAAAGAATATGATTTGAATTGATTTTTTAATGCAATTAGAGAAAAATGATTAAAAAATGAAAATCCTGATTTTGAAAAATTTAAAGAAAAATGTGCTAAATTAGAAGAAATTTTTTGAAATAAAATATTAAAAATTGAAAAAGTTTGAGATAAAGTTGAAGGAATTATTAAAGAAGAAAAGATATCTGAAATTTGAGCAAAAATAGTTGACCCAAAAGAAGATATAAAAACACAAATTCTTACTAACAAAGAAATAACTGAAGTTATTAAAGAAAGTTTAGAAGAATTAGAAAATGATCAAAAATGAGTAATTCTTGATGACAAAGAAACAGAAGAATTTATTGATGAATGATTAAAAAATATAGATATATTTATAAATTTGAAGAAATTTGCCAAAGAAAAAAATATTTCCTGAGTTTATTCTGCCCTACTTTATGCTTATAATTTATGAGAAGAAATTGATATTAAAGAAATAGAAAAAATTCTAAAAAAATTATTTGAAGACACAAAAGATACTGAAAATAAAAAAGATTTGGAATATATAAAAGAATTAAAACAATTATTTGGAGAAATTTATCTTTCTTAAATTTAAAAAGCTTAGATTTAAAATCTAAGCTTTTTTCAAAAAACTAAAAAAAATTTGAAAAATAAGGAAAAATCACTAATCTTATGCCAATAAAAAATATTTTTTAAATAAATAAATATGTGAAGATGACCAGTTGTTGAAAAGAAAAAAGGTTTAGTTAATGCTCAAAAATGAAAAGTTTTTGCTATTCATGCAAAACTTATATCTCTTGCTGCTCAATCTGGATGAGATCCAAATATGAATCCTCATTTATATGAAGCTATAGAAAAAGCAAAACGAGCAAATGTGCCTAATGAAAATATAGACAGAGCTATAAAAAAATGAACTGGTGAAGATAAAACTTGAGTTCAATTACAAGAAGCTAATTATGAATGATATGGTCCAGGTTGAGTTGCTATAATTGTTAGTACAATTACTGATAATAAAAATAGAACTGCTTCTGATATAAGACATATTTTTTCTAGATTTTGATGAAATATGTGAGAACCTGGAAGTGTTTCATTTATATTTTCAAAAATGTGAGTTATTTATATAGATTTAACTATTAATAACAAAGATGAAATAGAAGAATTGGTTCTAGAAACTAATGCAACAGATATGTTTGAAGAATGAAATTATTTAAAAATAATCTCAGAAATGACAGATTTAAAAGCAACTAAAGAATTTTTAGAATCAAAAAACATAGTTTTAGAATCAGCAAAAATTGATTATATTTATTCTACAGCCTCTGAAGTTACAGATTTTGATCAAGCTTTAAAAATAACAAAAATGCTTGATTCTTTTGAAGAATCTGATGATGTAGAAGCTGTACATTGTAATGCTATTATAGATGAAGAACTTCAAACTAAAGTATATGATTTCATAGAAAAAAATACTTTTAAATATTAAAAAAATAAAAAAGCAAAATCAATAAATTGATTTTGCTTTTTTATTTTTTCTATTTTCAAAAATTTCTTTTAGAATTTTCAAAAAAATCTATAACTTTTTGTAAATCAGTTTCATCAAATTCTGGCCATTTTCTATCTGTAAAATAAAGCTCTGCATAAGGTGAATCATAAAGCATATATCAAGATGTTCTATAATCTCATCCAGTTCTAACAATTACATCTGTATTTGGTAATATAGAAACATCTAAAAATTCTCTGAAATTTTCTTCTGTTAAATTTTCTATATTTTCTCAACTTTTTACAAATTTTTTAATTCATCTTATTATTTCATCTCTTCAACCATAAGCAACAGCAAGAGTAAAAATTATTTCATCAAAATCTTTAGTTTCATCAACTAATTTTTCAAGTCAAATTCTAGTTTGTTCAGGTAAAAGTGATAAATCTCATATAAATTGAAATTTACATTTATCCTCTTTCATATC
>JAQVPN010000110.1 GCA_028702055.1 Candidatus Altimarinota bacterium
CATATTCAAAAGAAATAGATAATATACTGAAAATAGAACACAAAATATTTGATATTTCAAAATTATGATTTGAAAATACTAAATTAGAAATTATAAATTATATAAAAACATTATGCTAGAAAAAATTAAAAATACTATTAAATTAACTACAGATATTTATCTAGAAAAACATCTTCCTAGAATTCCAGAAGATAAAAAACAAATTGCAATAAATGCTTATGAAAAAGATATAGAAAGAATAGCTTCATTTGTTTATAATTCTTGATTTTTAAATAAGGATTTTTTACTTAGTGAAGATTTTATAAAATGATTACACAAAACATTTTATCCTGAGTGATTCACTCAAAAATGAATAGATGAAAATTGAAAAGAAATCATTTGGTTTATTCCATGAGAATATAGAAAAATAAAAGCTTTTTCAAAAGCTCGGCAATTAGCCGAATATTGTTCCAATATTCCGTGATGGGATCCCCAAAAAAATATTTATACAGATTTTGAAAATATAAGTATAGAAATGAAAAAAAATGTAAATAAATATAATAATAATTTAAATAATGGAATTAGTTTAAATGAAAAAAAAGATTTTATATTATTTTTTATAATTGATTTATTATATATACATCCTTTTTCTGATTGAAATTGAAGATTAATAAAAATTTTATGCGATTTATTACTTTTACAAATTTGATTAAAATCAATTTGATTTATGAAAATATCAAAAAAAAATGAGTTTGAATGTGATAAATCAATGTATTTATCACACGACCAAAGAGATCTAAAATATATTTATGATTTTATAAAGAAATATTCTTAATATCAAAATGTTTTAAGATTTTTTCTCTTATTTTATAAGCTCAGTGTATAAAATCTTGTATTTCACTTGGACTTGAATCTATTATATTTGCAATTTTTTTCAAAGTTTCATCAAATTCTTTTGTTCCAATATAAAATCTACCTTTTGAAGAAAGAGTGTAGATTTTATTTGATTTAAAATCAAAAATATAATGAAGAACATCTGTATTTTCAAAATCAATAACTCTGATTGAAAGAGTCGTTTGTTCGGGATGAATAACTCTAGAAATGTGATTTTCTAAACTTAAATCGTCATTTATAAGTTTATTAATATCATAGGAAAAAATATCTTTTCTATAAGAATTTGGCCAAAGTTTAGTTACATTTAAAATATTATCTTTTTTAGATATTTTTAAAATTCAAGATTTATCTCAAATAAAAGGATGTACTAAAATATCTTCTTGTATATTTTCAGTAAGCAATATAGCTTTTTCTTGCATTAAATAAGGACTAAGATAATAATCTCAATCATCTCATTTCATTATTATTGATCTATGTCTTCCTACTGTAAAATCATCTATATATTTTGCTTCGATTCAGAATTTTTCTAAATCTTTTTTTAATTTTTCAGCTTGTTCACAACAATTTCATCAAAAATTATCAGAAATTTTTTGTCAATCAAAATTATAATAAGCACTTGCAGAACAATATGGAAATTCTAGATTTTTTTTAAGTATTTCGGAAGCTTTATTTAGTTGCATAATTATTTATTTTATACATTAAATTCAGATTTTTCTTGAATTAAATTAGATTGAGTATTTTTTAAAATATTATCTTTATTTTTTTCTTTTTCTTGTTTTATTTCATCTCTTTCTTTTATAAGTTTTATACATTCTTTATATAAATTTTCATCAATATAGTTATTTTTTTTATATTCTTCTATTTCTTCTTTTGTTACTATATCATTTACTTTCTCAAATCTATAATCAAAAATTTGTTTAATTAATATATTTTGAAATTTTTTAAAATATATTTCAAATTGTTCTTTTGTTATTTGATTATTTTTATAATAATTTTCAATATTTTTTATACGAATAACTCATAAATCAAATAAATCATTTAAAGTTTCATCAGAATAATTTGGAGCATTTATCTTATTTACATTTTGTCATTTATTTATTCTTTCTTTATATGATTCTATAAAAGTATCTGAAATTTTATTATTCACATATTGAGAAAAAAAATCTTTATTTACAAATATTTCATAATATTTTTCAGTAAAAATATCTATTTTTTCATTATCTAATAAAATATTTCAATTTTTATCTTTCCCTACAATTTTATATATATCATATATTCATTCTTCATTTTTCACCTCTTTATATCAAACTAATTCATCTACAATTTTATTATTTAATTTAGAAATATCTCTAATATATTTTAAATTAAATAAGATTTCTCAATCATTATTTTTATAATTTATGATATTTTTTCAATCAATAGAAAATAAAAAAACTCAATCTTTTACTTTTTTAATAGTAGATTTTTTATATATTTCTAAATCAATTTCATTTTCAGCAGAATTAATTAAAATATTTTTTAAAATATCTTCTTCCTTGTTTTGTAAATTATTATTTTCAAATCACATGATTTATATTGTTATTTTGTAAATTATTATAACCTTTAAGTTCATTCTTGTTTGATTTTTTATCAGATATATTTCTTCTAATTTTATTTAATTCATTAAAATACGTTTCTGATGCTTTATCAAAACAATCATTTGGAATTTCTTTTATATATTTACCTATATAATCTATACCATGAAATTCAGAAGAAATTTCAATAGTATTTCAATAATGTTCTCTAAATTTTGATATAAATTCATCGGAAATAATATTATATCATCAAACTGGTTCTAATTGTTCTTTTTTATTATATTTATTTATTACACCAATTATAATGTTTTTTTCTTTTTCTGAATATCAATCTAAATTAATACTTCATTTTATTCAATCAGTTCAAGGTCAATTAAAATTATATATATCTTTTACAAAACCATCATAAATTCTTCATCATAATTGAGACAAGTTTCATCAAAGACTATGTCATAAAAGAGTTATTTTATCAGTATTTTTCAAAGTATTATCATTCTTTAATTTTTCAATAAATAATATTAAATCAGCTAATTGTTTTGGAATACTATCTCAAAAAAATATTGATAAATTTCGATTTAAACTATCTTTTAATATTTCATCTGTTCATCTTATAGCTATTATTTTTTCTTTAGTTTTTTTATTTTCAACAAATATTGCATAGAATCAAGTATTTTCGTTTTTATATTCTTCTATAAAATTATATTCTTTATTAAAATTTTCTTTTAATTCAAATATTTTTTCTTTTGATGATTTTTTTATTAATGATCAAGAATTTATTAATTTTATATTTTTCTTTAATTTTTCATATTTTTCTTTATCATTTTCATAATATTGTAAAATTTTATCGTTTGGTTCTTCAATCTCTTCATTATTTTCAATATTATAATTTTGACTTCCATATTCTATATAACTAAATGATGCTAAATTTGTTTTTGATATAATATTTTCTCTATCTATAGTGTTATCATTATTATAAAATTTATTTAAATTATTTTCAGATATATTTAATTCTGTTCCATTTTCATCATTTTCTATATCTTTATTATAAATAATTTTAATATGTACATATTCTTTATTTGATTCTTTTAATATTTGTGGATCATTTTCTAAAAAACATTCTTTCTCCATCATTATTATAATTTTATATATATTATTAGAATTATAATATATATTCTATTTTATTGCAAAAAATTGACCCGATTTCGTAAAATAAAACTAGTTTTAAATATTTGAACTATTTGGACAAATGCTTCAAAATTATCTAGTGATAGTGAATTTGAAACTTATTCAAACAACACCATAGCTGCCGTTAGATGAACTATTTATGGTATGACGAAAGATTCTACTAAAACAAATGTTACTCTTGTTAGAGGAGAAATATCTGTTAAATCTTTTGTTTTAGATGAAGAAGAATTATTAAATCAATTAGAAGATTGAGATACTATTTCTAGTACAGCTATAGATGACTATCTTTAAAATATTTCTGATGCAAATTGAATTATTTCTGTAGAGAAATGAGAAGCTCCTAAGTGACTTAATATTATTAATACTGGTTG